>QNXT01000245.1 GCA_003973505.1 Bacteroidota bacterium | reverse complement strand
CGACCGCCTTTTGCTTAAAAATTCCTATAAAATAAAAGGGAATAAAATCAAACAAAGCGATATTTCTTCTTTATATCTTCAAAAAACAAACCGACGCGTATTGGGTGTGCGTATTTATGCTCAGGCTTATGATTTTGGAATGCTGTTTCGAGATAGTAGTTGGGTGAATAGGCTTTTTACAAAAAATATTGGAGAGAAACCCGTTTTGTATGATTCGAATATGGTTGATAAAACCTTTGCCAATATTCGCCAATATTTGGAAAACAATGGATATTTTAATGCTAAAATTAAGGCTCAGATTACTGAATATCCCGGTATGAAAACCGTAAAGGTTAAATATATTATTTATCCGAATGAACCTTATCGAATTCGGAAAATAAAGCTGGATATTCCTGACCCCAATCTCGAAGCTTTTGTAACTGTTGACTTTAATAATCGATATGTTCAAGAAGGAGATATTTTTTCAGTTGACGAATTAGCTCTTGAACGAGAGCGTCTTGTAAATTCATTGAACAATGTGGGCTATTATTATTTTAGTAAAAAGCAGGTTTTAATTGAGGCTGATTCAAATTTGAATGATCGGGAAATTGATCTTACCTTGAAGCTACTTCCCATGAGGATACGGTCTAAGGAATATCCCGATTCGATTATAGAAGTTCGAAACAGACGATATCGAATCAAAACGGTTACCATATATCCCGAATTGGGTGAGATGGATGAGGAAGGCCCTGTTGATACTACGATAATTGAATATTCTGTTGATCGTAGAAAAAAGCGGAAGTATATATTTATCCATAAAAAAGATTTTGTAGTAAATCCAAACACGATTATTAATGCCATTTATTTGAAGGAGGGTAATTTCTATCGTAAAAACGATTTTGCCGAGAGTTATCGGTCTCTTACAGGCTTGGGAATATATCGCTTTATCAATATTCAATTTAATGATGTCTCAGACCCCGATGCCGAGTTTGGTGATTTGGATTGCGTTGTGAAATTATCTCGATCGCCACGATTTGCTATTTCTTCCGATACCGAATTGAAGAATACCGGTGGAGACTTAGGTATTGAGCAGGGTTTTGGCTTTATGAGTAGAAATACCTTTAAGAATGCCGAGATTTTTAAAATAAACCTGCGTGGTGCCTTGGAAGTTCAGTCGGTTACCAATGTTGCAAATCCGAATAAGATATTGGGAATATTCAACACTTTTGAAACAGGAGTAAATATGAGTCTTGATATTCCCCGGTTTTTGGCACCGATACGTCGAGAGCGTTTTTCCAGATACTTCCGCCCTAAAACGCGAATCAAATTGGGTTACAACTTTCAGGATCGCCCCGACTATCAACGTACTATTCTTGATTTATCATACGGTTATTTTTGGCAGCCTTCCGAAAAAGTGAATCATATTCTAAACCCCATAGAAATTAGTGCTGTAAAAATATTTCCTGAGCCCGAATTTCAGAATGTGATTGACCAATATCAAGACCCTCGTATCAAATATTCCTATCAAGATCACTTGGTTTTAGGTATGAGTTATGCTTTTATTTATCACGAAAAAATTGGTCGAAAGCGAAAGCCTTATCAATATTTTTTCGGGAAGGTAGAATTGGGTGGTGTTCCTTATTCTGGCTTTAGCAAGATGTTTGGAAACGAAAAAGATACCCTTGGGCAGCATTGGATTAGTAATCTGCCTTATACTCAGTTTTTTCGCTTCGAAGGCGATTATCGCTACTATTTGCCCGCTTATAGTAAGAATGTAATCAACGTTTTTCGTTTTAATTTTGGAATAGGTGTTCCTTTGGGTGGTTCTATTGCGGTTCCTTTTGAAAAAGCATTCTATATTGGCGGGGCTAATAGTTTAAGAGCTTGGGTATTGGGAACCTTGGGGCCGGGTGCTTATAAGGCTTCCGGAAATACCTTTGAGATGACGGGGGATATGAAGATTGAGCTTAACTATGAATTGCGTTTTGATATTAGCAAGAGTTTAGAAGGAGCGTTTTTTGCCGATGCGGGTAATATTTGGCTGCTAAAGAATAATACGCTGATGCCAAATGGGGTATTCCGTTTCGATACCTTTATACCTCAGTTTGCACTTGATGCTGGTTTTGGACTTCGTTACGATTTGGGCTTTCTTGTGATTCGTTTCGATGGTGCTATCCCATTATATCAACCGTATCGGAAACCTGGCGAACGATGGAATATTAGTAATGAACATAGTAAACTTATCGTGGGTTGGAATTTTGCCATTGGATATCCTTTCTAGGGATTGGGGATTTACGATTTATGATTGACGATTTACGATTTTTGATTTGCAGGTCACTGAGCTTGTCGAAGTGCCGAATTATTAAGATTTTAGATTTAAAAAAGAGATTTAAATAAATATAAGAATGAGTTTATTCTCCGAGATATTATATCAGAAACTAAAGGCGCACTTTGGACATATTCCTACGCCTAAGCAGGAAATGCTTTTGCAAATGTTGGCGCAGTTTGTCCAAACTAAGCAAGAACGTTCTTTGTTTATGCTCAAAGGTTATGCAGGTACAGGGAAAACGACTTTAATTTCGGCTTTGGTAAAGAGTTTGCGTGAGGATAAAATTCCTTTTCGATTGATGGCTCCCACGGGTCGAGCCGCTAAGGTTTTGGGGCAGTATTCGGGCTATCATGCCAGTACCATTCATCGGAGTATTTACTTTGCTCGCACGGGACCGGGTGGAGGTTTGATTCTCACTTTGCAAAAAAATAAACTTTCCAATGCAATTTTTATCGTGGATGAGGCTTCCATGATTCCTGATGATACTTCTTCAGAGAAAAGCGGAGGTCGGAATTTGCTCTACGATTTAATGGAGTATGTGTTTAGCGGAAATAATTGTAAACTAATTTTGGTGGGTGATACAGCTCAGTTGCCTCCAGTGGGAATCGAGATTAGTCCGGCCTTGGATAAAAAATATATGCATGCAGCATTTCATTTGAATATCACCGACTTTCAACTGACCGAAGTAGTGCGGCAAGAACGGGAGTCGGGTATTTTGGATAATGCCACTCGCTTACGCGAAAAAATAAGCCGTAATGAAGCCAATACACCCTTTTTCGATTTATATGGTTTTCGAGATATCGTAAATCTACCCGGTGTCGAACTTTTGGAGGAATTGCAGTCGTCTTATGACTTTCAAGGCTATGAAAATACAGCCATTATCACTCGGTCCAATAAAAGGGCCAATCAGTATAATCGTGAGATACGCAATCGTATTCTCTTTCGTGAAGAGGAAATTAGTGCAGGTGATTTACTAATGGTGGTTAAGAATAATTATTTTTGGTTGGATGACGATTCCAAAGCGGGTTTTTTAGCCAATGGCGATATGATGGAAGTAATGAAAGTGATTCATCGCGAACAAATGTATGGCTTCGACTTTGCAGATGTGATGGTACGATTGGTGGATTATCCCGATGAGGAAGAAAAGGAAGTGAAGATTATGTTGGATGCGCTTTTTGTGGATCGCCCTGCTTTGAGTTTTGAGGATAATAACCGGCTCTTTAATGAAGTGCTGTTGGATTATGAGGATATTCCACAACGCAGGAAAAAGATAGAAGCCTTAAAAAAGAATCCCTATTTCAATGCGCTACAAGTAAAGTTTGCCTATGCACTTACTTGCCATAAAACCCAAGGAGGACAGTGGGAGCAGGTGTTTATCGACCAGGGATTTATAAAGGAAGAAATGCTCGACCGCGAATATATGCGCTGGCTTTATACCGCCATTACTCGTGCTACAAAGAAGGTGTTTTTGATTAATTT
>QNXT01000193.1 GCA_003973505.1 Bacteroidota bacterium | reverse complement strand
AGGAGAGAGGACGAGGAGAGAGGACGAGGAGAGAGGACGAGGAGAGAGGACGAGGAGAGAGGATAAGGAGAGAGGATAAGGAGAGAGGATAGAGGATAGAGGACAAGGAGGAGGATAAGATAAGAGGAAAAGTAGGACGAGGTTAAGGACTAGGATAATTGCACGGATTATATGCTCCGAATAAACTCACTCAGGTTTACGCTACTACTTAGTTGCATTTTCTTACGTAGCCTATAGCGGTTCATTTCTACACTTTTACTCGAAATATTTAGAATAGACGCGATTTCTTTGGAAGATAGGTCAAGACGAATTAGGGCTGACAATCGTACTTCATTAGGAGTTAAATTCGGGTATTTTTCACGCAATGCACTATAAAACAATTCATTGTTTTCGTTTACATACAATTCGAAAGTGTCACGATCTTTGTCTAATTGAAGCGTTTCGCGAATCATATTTTGTAGTTCAAAAAGCTCAGCATAACAGGCAGAGAATTTAGGATTAGCTCGAAACAAATCAATTTTCTTACTCAAAGCACGCAGCGACTCATTTTTCTGAATAATATTCAAAGCCATGTTTATTGCTTCAGTGCTTGATTCATCACTCGGCTGCAAATGTGATTTTTTTAATTCTTCCCGTTTCCTTTCTTCCATAGGTAGAATACAAAAATAGCATATAATTCCTTACTCCAAGACTTGAACCATACGATTCTTCAATGAAATTAACATCTATTCACAAAAAAAGAGCAATTGACTAGACCGCTCTTTTAAGAAAAACAAATTGAAATACATTTCCTGAAAAACAGAAAATCGTATTTATCAATTAAAAGGGAACAACCCCTGATCTTTTTATTTCATAGTACTTTTGACCTTGAATTACAATTTCACCATCATAATTCTTGGCTTGTTGGTAATACTTTCCATTAATTAGTAAGCCCAAACTAAAGCCCATGGAATTACTAATATCCTCTTGCGATTTTACATATAAATATAGTGGAGTTCCTGGCTCTGCCATAAAACTTAATCTCCATACATCGCTTATTCCATCTGGGCTAATTTTCTCGGTTACGGTTGCCCCGTCAACATCAAGATAGGAAACCATATAAGGATCTCCAAAACCAGTTATCATATAATCCACTTTTATCAAATCACGATCTTTTTGACAAGAGGCTAAAACAATAAGGGCAATTATAAATACAAATATCTTTTTCATCATCATCTATATTAAATATTGAAAATAAAATTAACATAATATGTGCGACCTGGCTCATAAATAAAGGAGTCGGTTCCAAGTATTCTACGATTTAGATGCTCATAATAGGCTTTATCAAGTAAATTATTCACCCCTCCAACTACACTAAAATTACTATTATGTTTATACATTAGTCGTAATCCAAGCACAGTAAATTGCTTCGACTGAATTTCTTGCATAGCTAGTGATACATTCTTTTGTGCCACAACATATCGAGCGGTAAACTGTGGTATGATCTTCTTGTCGAATAAGGCATACGAAAGATTCAGATTTACTTCCATGGGAGGAATTTCTCCTAGATGATCGTTCTTCACCATATGACTTCCTATTACTTTTCCTGCAGCATTATACTCGAGCACTTCCACCTCGTTGATAGTACCTGCTGTATAAGCAGCTGTTAAACGAGCTCGTAAAGGGAACTTTTTTGGAGTACCATACGAAAACTCAAAACCATACATTTTAGCACCACCCAAATTTTCATAGCGCTTTACACCCAACACATTTTGCATCAATGGACGCTGCTCTGATGGAGGTAAATATACACCGCCTATGTAATCTTGAATAATGGAATAAAAAGCCGTAATTTCTACAGCGCCAAATTTATGATTGCCATACTTATACACAATATCAAACTCATTATTGGTTTCGGGTTTCAAGCTTGGATTTCCTAAATACTCATAGTTATCGGAACCCGTTGGCAATAAAATTATAAAACGCTCAAGCATACTTGGACTCCGAGTTCCTCGTCCAAAAGAAAATCCCAAGGACATATCTTCATTCAATTTTCGGGTAATCCCTACGCTTGCACTAAAATTGGTATAAGATGAGAAAGTTTCATCTGCTGAGATACCAATTAAATCAACAGGAGGTTTCGACATACTAAGCAATGCAATGGAATCGGAGGATGCAGTATTATAATCCAATCGTACGGAGGCAACCAACTCCCACAATTTTTTATTCCAACGATATTCGCTAAACAATCCATAATTATTGATTTGAGCATTATTCCAAAGATCTTCATGTTTTGTTGGGACCTTTCCCATCATCGGACGAGGTTGACCAATCATTACTTTATCACGATTTCCATCCTTATCTATTCGGTACATATCAGTCCCCACAAATAGATGCGCATTTTTCTTAATATTCAAGCCTACTTCAGCCCTATAACCCAAACGTTTTGCAATAATATTTGAAACTACCGCGGCAGTATCACTAAAGCCTCTTCCTAAATTATCCATGGTATGATCCACATGAGTATAATAGGCTTTAAAATCAATGGTTTCTATCGTTTTTGAAATATTCCTTCCTTTATAATCTAAGGAAAACAGTCTTGTATCATCATCGCGCTCATCCATTGACAAAGCCGGAAACATCACATCTCGAGCATAAAATTCAGAATACGAAGCGGTCACTATATGATTTTTAGCCAGAGCCACACCCAGTTTACCCGTATATCCAAATTTACGAAAACTCGACCGTACTAAATTCCCATTACCATCGGAATAATTTCCATAATCAGCATTATTACCAGTAAATGAAAAGAAAACCTTTTTTCCTCCACCCAAAACCGTTAAATGTTGTCGTGTTCCATTCCAATTACTTTCATAACCTAGGTTTGCTTTTACATGCACCTGAAATTTATCAAAAGGTCGAGGATTAATGGTAAGCATATTCACCACGCCACCCATTGTTGGTCCATAACGCAGAGCAAAAGGTCCTTTAACAACTTCTATCGCCTCAATGTCACCCGCTTCCACATGCGAAGTTGTAGGATCCATCCTATTTGGACAACCACCCTCCATTTTCAAACCATTATCAAGAATGATATTTAGCTGATCGAATTTGAAACCACGAATTACAGGATCTAAATTAGCACCACCCTTTCGCACCGCACTTACATTGGGTATTTCTCTTAAAAAATCTCCAATATCACGCACTGGACTCTTTTGAATAGCATCATCCTTCAATACCACTTTGGAGTAAGCATGATTTTGGATTTTATCATCAACAATTTCAACAGCCATTAATTCTTTGATATCAATATCCATAGGAAAAGCAATATCATCTACTATTTTGGGTCGAATAACGATATGCTTTTCAACAGGAACATATCCCAAACTCCGAATGTAAATGGAATATTTACCTGGCTTAAGGCCCATTATTTCAAACCGCCCCTTTGCATTTGTCATTGTACCATGATTGCCTGGATTTACAAGCACCTCCGCATATTCAATGGGTGTTCCCGATTTAATATCAGTTACAAGCCCCGTAACCCCTCCAACATCTTGAGCAGATAGTAAATTCGAGAATAAAACAAAAAATAGAAGTAATAATCTAACCCTCATAGCCACTAAATTTAACTTTATTTTAACACTCTGATATTATAATTATTATATAATCAGACTAATATTACAAATACAACCGCATTCTTTGCTTATCAAAAATCACATGCAAATATATACAAAAACTTTCGAATGTTAATTTTTTCTTAAAAAAAAGCCTCTCAAAAAATGATAATTTGAGAGACTCTTATATTAAAAATTCAAAAAATCTTAAGCCATTATTTAGGAATCATATAACCATTATCAACGTAATATTGTAGATTATGTTCTTTTAAATAATTTTTAAAATTCAAATTCATGTCATGTGCTATTGACCCCAAAATACATTTCTCAAATGCACAGGTATCGTATCCTAAAGGACAATCTTTAGTAACCAATTTCCCCTCCACAGCCTCATACACTTCTAATAAATCGATTTCGGAGGCTGGTTTAGCCAACTCAAATCCCCCTGCAGGCCCACGATTGGAAGTAAGGATATTAACTTTTACCAAACGCTGCATTACTTTGGCTACATGATGTTTTGAAAAATTCAA
>QNXT01000204.1 GCA_003973505.1 Bacteroidota bacterium | reverse complement strand
TACACTGTTTCGATAGAATGTATAATACAAGTACAATCTGTTTAGGTCTGTTTTAGCATTCCCTATATTAACAAAATCCCCATAAATTCATGCGACTGCATAAACTTATGGGGATTTTTATTTGCAATTAAGAGCTTAACAACTTTCTCTATTTCGACTTATCCGGGAATGGTGGTGGAGGTGGAAGCGGTTTATAATCTTTCAATTCCTTCATTATTTCCTCTATTGCCCTATTCAATTGATCATCAATTCCTGCATATTCGCGAGCAGGGTCGTTATCCACCACAATGTCGGGATCGACACCATGCCCCTCGATAATCCACTCCTTACCATCAGCTGAGTAACTGGCAAACTCAGGGCGTGTCATGGAACCTCCGTCAATAAATGGCAATGTGCCACGAATTCCTACCACACCTCCCCATGAGCGAACACCAATAATTTTCCCCAACTTATGTTTACGGAAACTATAAGGGAACAGGTCGCCATCGGAGGCAGAATAATTATTTATCAAAAGCACCATGGGACCAAGCATCATTTTAGTAGGTGTTTGATCAGGCGATTCTTGATTTCTAGTAATATTGGCTCGTGTAATCTCACGTCGCAAACGCTCGATTAACATGGGAGAAACATTTCCGCCCCCATTTCCACGATCGTCAATAATCAAAGCCTTCTTATTCAACTGGGGATAAAAATGCTTCACAAATTCATTCAATCCATCCCTGCCCATATCAGGCACATGTATATATCCTACTTGCCCCTGGGTTGCTTTATTAACCACATCAATATTATGCTGCACCCAATTATAGTAATACAATTTTGCCTCATCAGCAATGGGTTTAATGACTATGGTCTTTGCCCCCTCTTCCGAAGCGGTGCTATTAATTTTCAATTCCACCAGCTTATCAGCTTGTCCAACCAATGAGGCATATATATCGGTCATGTCTTTTGTAGAAACATTATTCACAGACACAATAAAATCGCCTTCTTTTACATCTAAGCCAACTTCTTTCAGTGGAGAACGCATATTTGAACGGAAGTTCTCTCCATCTAAAATTTTATCAATCTTAAAATATCCGGAAGCATCTTTTGTGAGTTTAGCTCCAAGAAGTCCCGTATAAATACGCTCAACTTTAGGTCGATCACCCGCTCCGGAATAGGCATGGCCTATGCTCAACTCCCCTATCAATTCACCTATCAAATAGGTCAAATCGTTACGGTGATTCACATAAGGAACCATTACGGCATACTTATCATGCATTGCTTTCCAATCTACGCCATGCATATTTGGGTCGTAAAAGAAATCACGCATCTGACGCCATGCTTCATCATATATTTGTTTCCATTCGGCATGCTTATCCACCCAAATTTTCATATCATTCATCGCAATGGGTTTCGAAATTTTAACCGCACTGCTTGGCAAATTAATAATCTGATATTTACCACGACTGCTCACAATCATTTTCTTACGATTCGATGTAATTCCAAAACCAATCCCTTTACCTAAATTAGTTTCTTTCTGACTTTTCAAATTATAGGATTTAAAAAACATTCCTTGTCCACCTTGTGTCCATTGATTATAATAAACTACATCGCCCGCTACATCCACATTCCAATAGTTGGAAGCAGCAATAGGCAAACTAATCACACGGTCCTGAATATTTTCAAAATCAATGGAAATATTTTTAGTATCGCTATCAGCCGTTTGTTTTTTATCCTCATTTGTAGCCGCTTTATCATCGTCCTCTACAACTTTCACCTCATCATTTTTAAATGCAAATGGCGAAGGAGTATCTTTTTTCAAAGTCACAAAATAAATTTTGTTCATATTCGAATACGAATGATTCCATTCGGTAGCACTGTAAGTAGGATTAAAAATTCGACTTGAAGTAAAAAATAGATATTTTCCATTATCACTAAATACTGGGTCGCTTGCATCATACCAACCCATAGTAACGGGTTTTATCTCCTTAGAATCAAGATTATATACAAAAATCTTATCCATTCCTTTTCCATCATTATCTGAATAGGCAATCCAACGACTATCGGGCGACCAACAATAATCACGTATTTCCCACTTAACCGAATGAGCCACCTTAGTAACTTCCTTCGAAGCAATATCCACATAATAGAGGTTCATCTTTTTATCACTCCATAATATCTTTTTACTATCAGGCGACCAAGCTATTTCAAATTTATAACTGGGGTCATTATCCGTTAACTGAATTGCTTCTTCTGTCAAATCGGGTTTCTGAATATAGATTTCATACTCTCCACTTTTATCAGAAATATAGGCTATATATTTCCCATCGGGCGACCACTCTGCATCACGGTCATGGGCTCCTGATGATTTTGTGAGGTTATAGGTAATTCCACTTTTAACCGGGATATTAAACACCTCTCCACGTGCCGACACAGCAAGGCGCTCTCCCGCTGGTGATGCAGAAAGTTCAGAAACCCGCTTCGAAGCATCTATCCATTGTTGTCGCCCCATAACTTCATCATTCTTTATACTAATCTCTACCTTAGTTAACTCCTGATCTGGAATATGGTAAGTATAAATATAACCTCCATTTTCAAAAACAATATAGTCGCCATGGATAGTGGGAAATTTAATATCATACTCTTTGAACTGCGTCATCTTCATCAATTGCTTCGTCTCCAAATCGTACGAAAAAAGGTTCATAATACGATCGCGATCGGAAATAAAGAAGATTTGATTTCCATGCCACATGGGAATGATATCTTGAGCTATATTATTGGTAATATTCTCCACCTTTTTAGTAGCAAAATCATAAATCCAAATATCGTCAGCCATTCCCCCTTTATAGTATTTCCAAGTACGGAATTCACGGAAAACACGATTATAAGCCAGCTTTGAAGCATCGGCATTATAAGAGCAAAATCCTCCACTGGGTAGTGGCAATTCTTCCGACATTCCTCCTTCAACAGAGACTTTAAATAAACTTCCAACAAAAGAATTGAAACTTTGTTTTCGCGAGCGATAAACAATCTGCTTTCCATCGGGAGTCCATGTCATCACAATATTATTTGGCCCCATACGATCGGCTACATCATCACGATGCAAAGTAGCGGTATTAGTCAAGCGAACAGGCACACTTCCTTCTGCCGACATCTTATACACTTCGGTATTGCCATCGTATTGTGCCGTAAAAGCCAAAGTATCGCCCGCTGGCGAAAAATGAGCAAACATTTCGTAACCCACATCAGATGTTAAACGATGAGCTTCACCTCCTGTGATAGGTACAGAGTATAAATCTCCGGCATAGGTAAATACAATTTGATTTCCATTGGTAGTTGGAAAACGAAATAAACGATCGATGTTTTGTGCAAACATCGCACTGCTAATTAGCAGCAAGCTAAAAACTAAGTAGAATTTCTTCATTATGAAATATTTAAAATTACCTTTCTTTTTTGAGGTCTAAAATTAGAATATTTTTTAATTGCTTATACATTTTATTAGTACAGCTCTTGCTTCGATTTTGGAAACACATATTTGCGATAAACTATACTATTTGTTATTTCTTTTTCCAAATAGTAATACTATTTGTACTTTTTCTTGACAATTAGTATAACTACAAAAAAAGCCCCGCAAATGCGAGGCTTTGTGTTTTAGAATAGATTATACCATTTTATGAGTGGCCTTTAACAACCATCATCATAATTTTAAAATTCAGTTTGAAAAACATGTAAAACTGTTTTATCAAGCAACGGCGCCAGAATAAAGTTATTTTCTGAGGACGTGTGGCATACGCATACTCTGCGTAAGGCTTGTTTTGTA
>QNXT01000011.1 GCA_003973505.1 Bacteroidota bacterium | reverse complement strand
AAAATACCATCTGCAGCCCCATCATTGCCATTTGTTTTATCGTTTAAAGACTTCTCCCCATCTGCATTGTTCCATGTAGCTGGAAGGCTTGGAGTTTTGCTATCTTTGCTTGTACTTAATACTATTTTATACTCTTCATTTGCTTCTACACCATCTGCAGTCTCAAATTTATAGCTTCCATCAGCAGCAATTGGCTTACTTGCTAATACCTTGCCATCTTTATCTAAAAGTGTTGCATATAACTGTTTACTATCTGGCTTATTAATTGGTTTACCATTAATATTATTATCGCCATTACCATCATCATAAATTGTTCCGCTTAATTGAACATTAACAAATGGCATAGTTACTGTAGCTGGGTCGCTCTCTACTCCTGCTTTATCTGTCGTAGTATAGTGGAATACTACAGTTTGGTCACCATTATCTGGGTCTACTGTTAGCTTTTTAGGGTCATAATCTGTAATTTTTTGCCCTTTAGTTACCTCTTTGCCGTTATAATAGAGCTTAGCATTATTTGGTAAATCTTTAATAGTTATTGTATTTGGTGTGCCATCTTCGGTATCGCTAACCTCTAGGGTAGGCACTTGAACTTGCTTATCATTACCTGGGTTTAACTGAGCTGTTGCATTTTTATCAACTGCTGTTGGCGCTTTATTAATTCCAAAGTCATTATTTGGATTTGTAGTCTCTGTAGTGCTTGTTGTAAGAGTTAGCTTACCATCACCAGCACCATTTGTCTGCCCATCATTACCTGCACCACTATTGTTTGGTTGTTCACCATCTGCATTGTTCCAAGTATCTGGAAGGCTCGGTGTTGCACTATCTTTTGTAGTAGTTAAAACTACACTATATTTTGTATTTGCTGTAACTCCATCTGCTCCTGTAAATTTATACTCTCCATTAGCATCTATAGGTTTACTTGCCAATACCTTTCCATCTTTATCTAAAAGAGTTGCATAAAGCTGCTTGCCATCTGGTTTACTAATTGAACTACCATTTACACTACCATCACCATTTCCATCATCAAAGATGTGCCCACTTAGCTCTACACCAGTAAATGGCATTGTTACAGTAGCACTATCACTCTCTTGCCCATCATTATCAAATACACTATATTTAAACACTACTGTTTGATCGCCATCATCTGGATCTACTTCTAGTTTACTTGGATCATAATTATCAATTATATCTCCTGCACTTAGTAGATTGCCATCATAATACAACTTGCCATTTGTTGGCAACTGAGTAACTTTTAATTTTTTAGGCTTTGTATTATTGCCATCTTCTTTGTCATCTTTTTTAAGCTCTGGAACAGATACTTTAGTAGTTCCACCTGGGTTTAATTCGCTAGGTTTAGACTTATCTTGAGCAGATGGCTTTTTATTGATACCAAAGTCATTATTTGGAACATCTGCTGTAGCTACATGCACCTCTACAATTCCATCTACAGTGCCATCTTTTCCATTACCACTATTATTCTCTTTCTCTCCTGTATTATTCCAGCCATCAGGCAAAGTAGAAGCTGTAGCATTTTGCTCTTTTGATACAACTACTTTATAATTTTTATTAGCTCTTACACCATCATTACCTGTAAACTCATATGTTCCATCATCATTTACTGGCTTAGTCGCAAGCACATTACCTTGCTCATCTAGTAAAGTTACATATAGCGGTGTACCATCTGGCTTAGCTATAGCATCTCCATTTACATTGGTATTGCCATCACCATCATCAAATATGTTACCGCTAATATTTGGTGTAGTTAAACCTAAATCTTCATCTTTGTCATGTTCATCTACACCTAAAGTTTTTGTAATTTCACCATTAGTATCTGCATCACTATCTTTACTATCATTATCTCCAGCATCTTTAGAAGTAATTGCATATCCAGTTGGAATATCAAACTTAACTTTATAATCTCCACTATTTAGTTTAACAAATTCATAATTTCCATTTGCATCTGTAGTTACAACATAATCTTGGCTTGGGTTAGCAGGGTCTTTTACAGGGTTTCCGCTAGCATCTAATAGATGCACAGTTACACCAGCTACGCCCCTTTCTCCATCATCTTGAATTCCATTTTTATTTGTATCTAACCATACTCTATCTCCCAAAGAGCTTCCAACTACTGGCACTGCCAAAGAGTTAGAAAGAACTGGTAGAGTAACGCCAATTGCACTTGCACCTGTAGAATTAGAGTAGTTATCGCCTGCTAAGTTATCTTTTACTTCTATATTTACCTTAAACTGGCAAATTGACTGTTTCTCCATTGTAGCGCCTTTAACACGGACAGCCGTTACTTCTGAATTATCTGTAAAAGTAAAGTTTTTAGATGTAATAGTACATCCATTAGGACCATTCTCGTCACCCTCACACCAGATAGATTTTGCATTATCTAGTTTATTTTCATCACTTACATTTGGTGCAATATTAATATTTTTTGGGTTTTCATTTGTATAGTAATATTTTATCTTACCACTGTAATCACATGTTGTTTCAGAGTTTGAACTTTGCCCAAAATCTGCACTCTTAAACTTCATAGTTCCATGGAAGTGTGTAGGCACTTTTCTATTTACCATAATATTATTATAGTGAATTACCTTTTCACCATCACCAACAAATGGCAATATGTCTATAGCATCCAATTCTGTAAGGTTTCCATCTTTACCATTTCTCATATCCATTAAGAAATTAATCTCTTTTGATGTAGTTGTTCTCTCTCTTGGGCTTGGATAGTTTGGATTTTCAATTGTTGATTTAACAATATTAATTGATGATGGAACATCTATACTTAAGCCAATATCTGCTTTTCTTTGGCTTATTGGAGAAGCATCTGTAGGCGACTCTATCTTTACAACATTTGTGTTTGTTCCATTTTTTGCTGCTGCACCAATAACTACAGTATAGTTCAAATCTGGAATACCAGGTGCATTAACATCTCTTGTGCCCAAATCCCAAATAAGAACTTGGTTTTTTCCATCAACACAAGGGCTTGTAGTAGAATTTATATCATCAGCATCTGCACATGTTCCAATTGTTGGCTCTCCAAACTCTTCACTTGGCGCAATTGAGCCTTGCACATATTTAAAATCTTTTGGTAATATATCTACTACTTTAACTTCTCCACTATGACCTTCGCTTCCAATATCATCTGTATATGACATATGTAGTGTATAGGTTACCTCATCGCCAGGGCTTGCAGTTGCACGGCTTTCATCTTTTTTAATCCTAACTTTTGGTCCAGAGTATATAACTCTATCCCCATTCCACCCACTATGATTACCTGGATATGTTCCTGGAATATAACTTGGATAAGACCAATCACCATAATTAAATTTATGTGCAGCATAGTTTACTATTAAATCTCCATTATTCATTGGTTGGTTTGTAGCTAAATCAACCTCTCTTATTTTATGGTTTATCCAAAAATACATTCCTGAACCAGGAGGCACCGATACTCCAGACTTTAAGCGAATTCTAACTTTTGTAATACCTATTGGACCTTTCATTGCTTCTTCGAAATCTGTAGTCCATTTAATATTTGAATCACTTGCATTACACTCTCTTGCAATATCTGCCGCGTGCGATACTGTAGTATCTCCACCTTTTGATGGCAAGAAGCTATCATCTACATAATCTGTAGCATACTCTACAATATATGGAATAGGGTCATTATTTGGATTATTAGCATCTTTATCCATTCCATCGGTATAATTACCATCATCATTCCAAATATAATATCTATATGGTAGGTCTGGACCACCAGTATATCTATTACCTATATTTTTATATTTAACATTATCTTTAATAGGCTGTAT
>QNXT01000264.1 GCA_003973505.1 Bacteroidota bacterium | reverse complement strand
TTACATCTTCTATATAAGCCTGAACAGACCCCATAATTTCTTCTTTCAGATTATGATAGCGACGTAAGAATCGAGGGGAAAAGTCTTGTGTAATGCCTAGCATATCGTGTAAAACCAAAACTTGTCCATCTACTTCACTACCAGCACCAATTCCAATAGTAGGAATACGTATTTCCCTGGTAACTTCGCCTGCAAGCTTGGCTGGGATTTTTTCGAGTATTAAAGAGAAACAACCAGCATCTTGAAGCAATTTAGCATCCTTGCGTAATTGAGTTGCTTCCTCATTATCAGTAGCTCTAACTACATAGGTGCCAAATTTATGAATTGATTGAGGTGTTAAACCTAAATGCCCCATAACAGGAATTCCTGCTGAGATAATTCGTTTTACTGATTCGATAATTTCTTCTCCACCTTCCATTTTCACAGCATTGGCACCCGATTCTTTCATAATGCGAATGGCACTCGATAGTGCTTCTTTAGAATTACCTTGATAGGTTCCAAAAGGCAAATCCACCACAATTAAAGGGCGAGTAGTGCCACGAACAACAGAAGATGCGTGGTATATCATGTCGTTGAGTGTGATTGGTAAAGTGGAGTCGAAACCTGCCATTACATTGGATGCCGAGTCGCCAACCAAAATCACATCAATACCCGATGCGTCTAGTATTTTAGCAAAGCTGAAATCGTAGGCTGTAAGCATGGCGATTTTCTCACCTTTAAGTTTCATTTCTTGTAACACATGTGTGGTTACTTTAGATTTATTTATGGTATTAGCAGTTGACATGATATAAAAATTAATTAATAATTGGGAGGTTTTATAAAACCTTACCTAAAAGCAAAACTAAGCTTTTTTTAGATTTCATTATTTTTTTCTTTAAAACAGTTAGATCGTTTGGAGTATAAGATAAGCAGTATAGAAGTGGAATTTTAGTTAAATAGATTAATATCAATACAACTGCTTTTGCTTTAGGATGTCTATCAATTACTAAACCGCCCCGACCAGCATAATTTCGAAAGCCATGATTTTTCAATTGTGGCTTTTTTTTATGGCTAATATTTACTTTATGTTTGATTTATTAATATTTTCGTAATTCATACAAAACAAGATTTTTATGTCAGCAAATACTTTTGGTCGCATTTTTCGCTTAACAAGTTTCGGTGAATCGCATGGTGAAGCTATTGGAGGAATTATTGATGGTTTCCCAAGTAATTTTTTGATTGATTTGGATGCTGTTCAGCAAGAGGTTAATCGTAGGAAAACCAATGCTGGAATTCATTCTTCAAAACGCAATGAAGAAGACCAAGTGGAATATATGTCGGGTATTTTTGAGGGCAAAACCTTAGGAACGCCCATTGCCTTTCGTGTGAAAAATAATGATGCTAAATCAAAAGATTATAATGATTTAAAAGATATTTACCGTCCGTCACATGCCGATTATACTTGGGAAGCAAAACAGGGTATTCGCGATTATCGTGGAGGAGGAAGAGCTTCGGCTCGGGAGACCTTAAGTAGGGTAGTGGCTGGTGCATTTGCAAAGCAATATTTGGAAACAAAAGGAATTAAATTCACTGCCTGGGTGCGTCAAATTGGAGAAGTGAGTACAATGGATTCGAGTATTCCAAGCCATGAACAGATTGAGGCCAGTGAAATACGCTGTCCTGATAAAATGGCTGAGGCTGAAATGATAAAAGAGTTGGATTTGGCACGCAAAGCCCAAGATTCTCTGGGAGGAATTATTCATTGCGAAATAGAAGGTGTGCCTGTTGGACTTGGAGAACCTGTTTTCGATAAACTGCAAGCCGAACTGGCTAAAGCAATGTTAAGTATTCCTGCGGCACAGGGGTTTGAATATGGAAGTGGTTTTATTGGCGCACAACTTCGAGGCTCAGTTAATAATGATGAGTTTGAAGTAAGGGATGGTGAAATTCGAACCAAAACCAATCTTTCTGGTGGAATACAAGGAGGAATTTCCAATGGAGAAAATATTTATTTCAATGTGGCATTTAAGCCTGTGGCTACTATTGGTCGCGAACAAGAAACGATAAATAGCAATTTAGAAACCGTAAAGCTTAAAGCCAAAGGACGCCATGATGTTTGTGTGGTGCCACGTGCAGTACCCATTGTGGAGGCAATGGCAGCCATGGTTATTATGGATTATTATTTGTTGTCGTAATTAATAATACTTCGGTAAATTTTCCAATAATTTTCTCTATCCCATGCGAGATCGCTTGATAAGATAATTCATTAAAATGGGGTTAAAGCCTGCGTTTATATCTGCTTCAACAAAATCAATTTTAAACTGCCCACAGCGGAGTTTTAGCTCTTTGGTAAACTGATTAATTTGTGTAATATATTGTTGTTTAATCTCTTTTGGATTTAGTTTGAGTATTTCTCCACTTTCCGAGTCGATAAACTTATAAGGTCGGTTTTGATAATCGAAGTCGATTTCTGTTTTCTTATCAATGGTATGAAATAAAATCACCTCATGTTTATTGTGTTTCAAATGCTGAAGAGCAGAAAATAGCTCGTCTGTATTTTCGGTGTCCTCAAACATATCGCTAAAGATTACAATTAGCGAGCGTTTGTGAATGCTCTCGGCAATTTGATGAAGGGCTTTTCCAAGATGGGTTGCCTGTTTATGGTCGGGGGCTGGAGTCTCAAGTATTTCCTCCAATTTGTCGTATATCAAGTGCTGATGTGCCACATTGCTTCGGGCAGCTGTTTGCAACTTAATTTCCTCATCAAACAGGCTCAAACCATAGGCATCGCGTTGTCTTTTGAGCATTTCGATAAGAGCCGCAGCAGCATAAACGGAGAAAACCATTTTATTGGGCGTTTCCAAATCAGGATTTTTTGGAAAAGGAAAATACATGCTGCTGGAAGTGTCAATCACAATTTGACAACGTAAATTGGTTTCTTCTTCATAGCGTTTTACAAATAGTTTATCGGTTTTGCCATAAAGTTTCCAATCAATATGTCGAGTCGATTCGCCTGTATTATAGAGCCGATGTTCAGCAAACTCAACCGAAAAGCCATGAAACGGACTTTTGTGTAGGCCCGTAATAAAACCTTCGACCACTTGTCGGGCTATTAACTCGAGTTTGCCAAAGGCTTGTAGTCTGTTTCGATTGATTTGGTTTTTGCTCATATCATAAAAAATATGCCGCTCTATTAAAATAAATAAAGCGGCATAAAAATAAGGTTTAATTATTTATTAAACAAGTGCATCCAACTTTGCAGCCAAAACAGCTTTTGGTACAGCACCTACTTGTTTATCAACTAATTCGCCATTTTTGAAGAATAAAAGTGTTGGGATGTTTCGCACACCATACTCAACAGTTACATTAGGGTTTGAGTCAACGTCAATTTTTCCACAAACTGCACGGCCTTCGTAATCCTTTGCTAATTCTTCAACTACAGGTCCAACCATACGGCATGGGCCACACCACTCTGCCCAAAGGTCAACTAATACAGGCTTGTCTGATTTTAGTACTAATTCCTCGAAATTAGCATCGGTCAATTCTAAAGTCATAATATTTTATATTTTAAGTGTTTATATTCTGTTTTTCTGCTTTTTTGAAGCAGCACAAAAGTAGTATTTATTTGCTGAATTTTGATGTAGATTTTATTAAAAAGATATTAACCTGAGTTCGACGTAAGATTTCACTCACAGAAAGTCAATAGCAGGCCAGATTTGCTGCTAAATATCACGAAGTTATAGCGGGCTATTACGAGTGGTATTTAGTGCGAAGATGGTTTGCTATTGACTTTTTTATATAAATTTCGATAATTAGCTTATATACTTCCCCAAATATACTCGAATTATCTCGATAGT
>QNXT01000132.1 GCA_003973505.1 Bacteroidota bacterium | reverse complement strand
TGAATTGTTTTATAGTGCATTGCGTGAAAAATATCCAAATTTAACTCCCAATGAGGTGCGCCTGTCCGCCCTAATTCGTCTTGATCTATCTTCCAAAGAAATCGCGTCTATTCTCAATATTTCGAGTAAAAGTGTAGAGATGAATCGCTATCGGCTGCGTAAAAAAATGCAACTAAGTAGTAGCGTAAACCTGAGTGAGTTTATTCGTAGCATATAATCCATACAATTACCCCAGTCCTCTCTCCTCATCCTCTTTCCTTCTCCTCTTTCCTTGTCCTCGTCCTCTATCCTCATCCTCATCCTTTTCCTCTTTCCTCTTTCCTCTGTCCTCTCTCCTCTTTCCTCTCTCCTCTCTCCTCTTTCCTCAATTGTAGAGTTATTGTAGAGGTTAAAAAAACGTCACGTTAACATTTTTTAAGGATTTTTGTAATTGAAATTTTAACAGAGTATTATAGACATAAATCAATAGAATATGAAGAAAATTACTTTTTTAATGTTGTTCGTGGCTTTTTCAGCTAGCTTGTTTGCTCAGCACGATACGAGTCAAGTAACAAATCAATATGGCGTTGTGGTGGATCGTCATCCACTTAACCCAGAGGACCGTGAGGGAATCTTGACATTTGAGCGAGCTGATCATGGTTACAAATTATGGTTAGATAACCGTGTGTATATTGATGGAGCTTATTTCTTTGACAAGGATACATATAATCCTATTGGAAATGGGGTGACTGTTCGTCGTGCTCGTTTCGCTATTAAAGCAATACTTCACGAAAATTGGTATGGTGAGCTTGATTTGGATTTTGCAGGTTCTGCCATTGAAATGAAGGATATGATTGTAGGATATCGTTTTACTGAAACTTCAGGTTGGAAAAAGAACTTAAGTTTCCGTGCAGGTCATTTTAAAGAAGCTTTTTCAATGGAAACTGTAACGACTTCTCGTTATGTATCATTTATCGAGCGTTCTTTGGCTAGTAAATTCTCTCCTTCACGCCACATTGGTATTCAGGCTCGTAAATACGATGATTACTGGTTGGTTTATACTGGTCTTCATTTTGCTGATTTAGGAGGCTTCGAAGAGGCTGATTTTTCGCAAAGCCACAATAAAAAATTGGGTATGGATGAAGGATATAGCTGGACTTCTCGTGTAGTTCTTCGTTTGCCTATTCCTTCTCATGAAATGATTTTACATGTGGGAGGTTCATATTCTTATCGTACACCTAAAACATCATGGGAAAGCCCAAATGCATGGCGTCATAGTACACGTACTATGTCAAACATCAACCGTAAAAAATATCTTGATACGGATGATATTATCAATGTGGAGTCACGTCAGTTGATGGGCTTAGAATTGGTTGGTGCATGGAAAAACTTTATGTTCCAATCAGAGTATATGACTTCAAGTTTATCTGGAACAGACTTAAACGGAGTAAAAGGAATTACAAGTACAACTGCCGAAGGAATGTATGCTCAAGTAGGTTGGTTAATCTTTGGTGGTCGTTATCAATACAACTCTGGTGAGGGCGAATTTACACGAGTAAAAAGAGGTCGTAAATGGGGTGATATTGAATTAGCTTTACGTTACGATTATCTTAACTTAAACGACTTTGATGCACAAATTTATGGTGGTGGAGCCAATGCTTATACTGTTGGACTAAACTACCATGTAAACTCAAATGTGAAGTTTATGCTTGACTATTCGTATGCCGATCACGATCGTTATGCAAATGGAAAAGGTAAATTATATGTAGGTTACGATACCAAAGGAGAATTGACTAAGGATTGGGCAAAAGTAGATGCAACCAAAGGTACTCCAGGTGAACGCTTTGGATTTATTCAATGCCGTATAGAAATTGACTTTTAATGATAATAAACAGTTTTAATAATCAAATAACAATTTACAATTATGAAAAAGATTAAATTAATTTTTGGAAGTTTAGCCGTTGTGGCTATGTTGGCTACTGTAGCCTGTAATAAAGATGAAGAAACCACACCTACTCCTCCTGATGATGAGCAAACAGAAGGTAGTGTTGTAGTAAATGAATTGATGTCAAAAGATACTTTGGGCTTGGTTTATACTGATGCTCAAGGAGATTTCTGTGACTGGTCTGAGTTCTATAACCCAGGTGATGAAGATATCAATATTGGAGGATATTTTATTGGTGATGATGGTGAGGCTACCGCTGATAAGGATAAATATGAAATTCCTGATGATAATGCTAAAGCAACCACTATCAAAGCAAAAGGTTATTTAGTAATCGTTTGGGGAGCTGCTGATGCTGCAGGTAATGATGTGGAAGGTATTATCAACGATACTATTTTCTGTCCTTCTAGCCTAAGTGCTAAAAAAGACAAAGCCGTTGCTATTTGGGATAAATCAGGTAAGTTTATTGGTGAGTCAGAAGACTTTACTGCTAATGGTCCTTTAGGAAAACTTCCTGATGGAAAATCAATGGCTCGTGAGTCAGATGGTAGCAAAACTTGGAAAATCTGTGATACTCCAACTCCAGGAGCTGAGAATAAATAGAAGTATTAAATATTTATCAAACTCTCCAAGTGCATTATGCACTTGGAGAGTTTATTAAACAAAGCGATGATAAAATTCATTTCCATATTATTATTTCCTTTATTGTTGCTCGCAGCATGTAATAAGGATGTTCCGCCACCATTGGACCCAGATGGTCCAAGTGTGTTTGGTTATAAAATGGAATTGGAAGATGAATTTTTATTAGATATTGCTGAGCCATCAGGTTTATCATGGGCAATCAATCATAAAGATTTGATAGTGGTTGATGACCGAACAAATAAAGCCTATATCATTGATGTTCATGGAAAGCAACTTTCGGAGTTTCCCTATTCAGGTGACGATACTGAAGGTGTAACTTTGGGCGAGGCAAATAATTCAATATGGATAGCCGAAGAGGCCGAATCCAAATTAATAGAATTAAATACAAGTGGAAACGAAGTGCATTCTTATAAAATAGATGTGAATCGTGGAAGCAAAAAGAAAGGATTGGAAGGATTGACCTACGATTCGAATGAAAAGATGTTTTACATCCTAAATGAAGCAGAACCTGGTTTATTAATAAAATGGACAATTGATGGAGGGATTCAAAGCGAAACACAACTTCACTTTGCTCAAGATTATTCGGGAATATTTTTCGATAATGCTGACCAAAGTTTGTGGATTGTGAGTGATCAATCGCAGAAACTGTTTTATTGTGATAAAAATGGGCTTGTTAAGCAAAGTTTTGATTTAGGATTTCCAAAAGCTGAAGGAGTCGTGGTAGATCATGTTAACAATAAAGTATATATCGTTAGCGATTCAGAGCGTAAATTATTTATTTTCAAAATTACTAAACTATGACACATAGAACCCCACGTTACGAATTCCGAATATTTGGTTTAAAGGAGATTGATGTATTTATCGAATCGCTAAAACAGCAAGGAGAAAAGGGGAAAGTGCGTCAGATTTCTGAAATATACTTAATGACGGCAGGTAACTCTGAGAATAATATAAAAATCAGAAATAAGCTTCTTGACATTAAAACCTTAGTGCGTCAAGAGAATGGATTGGAGCAATGGAATCCGGCAGAAGTAGGGACATTTCCTTTGGCTAAGGATAAAATTAAAAATGAAATCTTTCCAGCTCTTGGGGTAGAGCCACCTGCTTTTGATCGTGAAGTTTATACCCTAAAACAGTTTATGCAAGAATTGATATTGGTTGACCCTGATATTAAGGTTGCTTTGACAGAGAAAGTGCGTCATGCATACGATTTTGCAGATTGTATTTGCGAGTATGCCGACGTTCAAATAAATGGAGCAATGCTTCGTACTTTGGC
>QNXT01000148.1 GCA_003973505.1 Bacteroidota bacterium | reverse complement strand
GGTTTATTAAGCAATGCCAGTGGTCCTTTTAAAAAGTTAGGGATGAAAAGTGATTTAATTCCTCAGTTTGGTGAAATCATTATGGCTTACCTTAAACAAAAAGGCAAAGAAAAAGCGATGAATATTTTTGCTAAAATGTTGGAAAATTAATTCGGAGGAAAGTTTCTATTAATTAATAGGAGTTTGTATGAATTATAAAAAGGTTTTAATCACTGGTACTAGTTCGGGTATTGGATATGGATTGGCAAAGTATCTTTGTGAGCATCAGGTAGAAGTGTATGGCTTGAGTAGGAAGAACACAGATTTAACTACACGCTACGATCATTACTATCATTTTCAGATTGATTTATTGGATTTTGAATCTTTGAGCTCAAATTTGAATTGGGTTTTCGAGCAGAAGTTGAGTTTTGACTTGGTTATTCTTAATGCGGGTGTTTTGGGTAAAATTGCACGATTTGAAAATCAGAGTTTGCAGCTGAGTAAAAGTGTGATGGACATTAATGTATGGGCAAATAAAGCCTTGATTGATTTATTTTTGAATAAGAATGTTGAAGTAAAACAATGGGTAGCTATTTCATCGGGAGCCGCAAAAAATGGCTCAGCAGGTTGGGGGGCTTATTCCGTTTCTAAGGCTGCATTAAATATGTTGATTCAAACCTATGCTGTAGAAAATCCACAATCACATTTTTGTGCTTTAGCTCCCGGACTTGTTGATACCCAAATGCAAGATTATATTTCGTCGCATCCCAATAAGGAAGGTTTTGCTGCCGTGGAAAGGTTAAAAGCAGCCAAGGGAACAGAGTCTATGCCCGACCCCATTGCTGCAGCTCCTATGCTGATTGATGCCATGCAAAAAGCACGGGGTTTTGAAAGTGGGGTGTTTTTGGATGTGCGAGAATTGTAGTGAGGCATTCTTGCCTTAACCGGATTTTTGTTCTTACTGATATTTTTAATTACCTTTGTGATATGAATATAGTTGAGAAAAAATCGGATAGACTAAAAAAACTTTGTGAAAAATATAAGGTTGCTAAGCTTTACGTTTTTGGTTCTGTTTTAAATAATCATTTTACCTCAGAAAGTGATATAGATTTTATCGTGAGCTTTGATAAAGTTGATTTAGAGAATTATGCTGATAATTATTTTGATTTTAAATTCTCATTAGAAGATCTGTTTAACAGGAATATTGATTTACTTGAAGATAAGGCAATAAAGAATCCATTTTTTAAGAAAGCAATTGATAATTCAAAACAACTAATTTATTGATGAGTAAATAGGGCTTCAATAAAAACATTTAGCTTATACCAACCCCAATCCCTCCAATTCCTCACCAAGCCGAGCCCATTCATCTTCGCTATTGCTTAAGCGTTGTTTGGCTTTTTTGTATTTCGCATAAAATACACCATCTTCCAAATTCAAATTGAAGTCTTCAGGTCGCGATAATTGCTCGTCCATAATGGCAATCATGCTTTCCAATTCTTCTATTTCTTTTTCCACATTATCAATGGCTTTTTGAATTTTTCGACGAGCCTTCTCTGTTTCTTTACGCTTTAAGTATTGCTCTTTATTGGACGATGAATCGCTGCTCTTAACTTTTGTGGCTTTTTGATTTTTCTCCAATTCTTTAAGGTCTTCCAATCGGCGTTTTTCCAAGAAATAAGTGATATCTCCCAAATGTTCTTTAATGCCTTTATCTCGAAACTCAAATACTTTATTGCTCAATCCTTTTAGGAAATCTCGATCGTGAGAAACTAAAATCAGGGTGCCATCATATTTGAGCAGAGCCGCTTTAAGGATGTCTTTCGATTGCATATCGAGGTGATTGGTGGGCTCGTCAAGCACTAATAAATTTACAGGCTCAAGCATCAATTTGGCCAATGCCAAACGCGAACGTTCACCTCCTGATAACACTTTTACGCGTTTGTCTAAATCTTCGCCTCGAAAAAGAAAACTACCTAATATGCCTTTTATTTGCTTGCGAATTTCACCCACGGCCACATCATCTATGGTCTCGAAAACCGTTTTGTTCTCATCCATCAAATCAGCTTGGTTTTGGGCATAATAGCCAATTTTCACATTATGACCCAATTTCAATTCGCCGCTATAATCCAGTTCTTTGACTATGGATTTGGCCAGCGTGGTTTTACCCATTCCATTCTTACCAACGAAAGCGATAAATTCATTTTTCAATATCACCAAATCAAGAGGTTTCAATACTTCTTTATCGCCGTAGGATTTTGCGTATTTTATCGCTTCTACCACCACTTTCCCTGAGGGCGGGGCAGGAGGGAACTTAAAGTGAATGCTGCTGCTATCCATTAAATCCACTTCGATACGGTCCATACGGTCGAGCATCTTTATACGTGACTGTACTTGCTTGGCTTTGGTAGCCTTATATCGAAATCGCTCGATAAAATCCTCTATTTCTTTTATTTCTTTCTGTTGATTATCGAAATTGGCTTGTTGGTGCTCCATCAGTTCTTTACGTTGCTCCACATATTTGGAATAGGAGCATTTATAATCATATACGCGACCACCACTAATTTCAATTGTTCTATTGGTTACACCATCCAGAAAAGCCCGGTCGTGTGACACCAATACAACCGCTCCTTGATAGTTTGCTAAGAAAAATTCCAACCATTGTATCGATTCAATATCTAAGTGGTTGGTGGGCTCATCCAAAAGAATGAGGTCGGGTTGTTGTAGTAAGATTTTTGCCAATTCGATACGCATTTTCCAGCCGCCACTTAAACTGCTTACAGGATTATTAAAATCTTTGCGTTCAAATCCCAAGCCTGCAAGTACTTTCTCTGCTGCTCCTTCTCTGGATTGTCCACCCATAATATGAAAATGGTCGTTTGCCACATTCAGCTCCTCAATGAGTTTGCTGTAGGCAGTACTTTCATAATCATCGCGTTCGGCCAGTTGAGCCGTTAAATCTTCTATGCGTTTTTCAAGCTTTATATGCTCGGCAAAGGCGGTCATGGTTTCCTCAATAATGGATAATTGACTATCCGTAATCATATGCTGAGGGAGATAACCAATGGTTTTACCTGTGGGGATAATCACAGAGCCACTGCTGGCTTCCATTTTCTTGGAAATGATTTTTAATAATGTCGATTTTCCAGCCCCATTTCGTCCTGTTAGGCCAATACGGTCTTTTTCATTTATTAAAAATGAGATGTTTTTGAATAAATCGGTTCCTGTGAAATGAATACTTAGATTTTGGACACTATACATTTGCTATTCTTTTGCAATTATTACATCAATTAAGTTGGTGCTTTGATAGTCTTTGGGGTAATTGAAGATATCGGGATCAATAATCTCAACTTCTTGGGCAAGAACGACTTCGTAGGAATAAACCTCGAATCCCAGATTATCAAAGTTTATGATTTTCATAGGAAAGCCACGAAACAACAATTGTTCATATTCTTGAGTGTCAAGACTCATGCTGTGCTTAAGCCTTGTTTTTTCGAATCCACGAAAAAAGTTTAAGGCTTCCATAATATCAAACTCGTCATATACTTTTACATCTTGTGAAAGCCATATTTGTTCAACTTGGGCAGAGTTAAAATAGACATCGTATTCTTGTACCTCGAAGTTGGCAATTTCCTTATCGTAATTTGCATTTTCAACCCGCAAACTTGGAGTTACCTGATTGTTTAAGTCATCATTATTGGAAATATTTTGGGCAAGCAAGTCGTCGAAACGCATAATAAAAGATTTAGGCAGGGCAGCGTCGGCACTACGATAATCGGCATGGTAGAGTTCTTTTAAGTCTTTTTTATACTCGATAAAGCTTGTTTGATAATATGATTTTGTACGATGATTGGCAATAATTACCTGACGTAAGGCT
>QNXT01000174.1 GCA_003973505.1 Bacteroidota bacterium | reverse complement strand
AGGATGTCATCAAAGTATTTTATAAGAAATTTATTTACTAAGATTCCGATATCTGTTGGGAAAAGTTTCCCCTTTTCGTAACCTGTTTTCTCTGATTTTATATTTTCTTTAAGCTCGTTTCCCTTTAATGAAAGCTCGATGTAATCTCTTAAGACGCCTTCACGTTCCTCTTTTACAACATATCCTCTTTTTTGGATGGTTGAAATAGTTGGTGCATAGGTTGATGGACGACCAATTCCCAATTCTTCCATTTTTCGAACTAAACTTGCCTCTGTATAACGTGCAGGATGTTTTGTGAAACGTTGAATGGCTACGATACCGTTGGGTTGTAGTGCATCACCTTCTTTAACTGCAGGAAGTATTTTATTATTTGTACTAGGCTCTGCATCTTCCTCATCTGTTGATACATTATAAACGGTTAAAAATCCATCGAATTTAATAACCTCCCCATTAGCAATAAATTTATATTTATTATTATCGATTTCGATATCAATTACCGTCTTTTCAATAAGAGCATCACTCATTTGCGAAGCAATGGTGCGTTTCCAAATGAGTTCGTACAATCTTTTTTGTCCGGCATCGCCACCTACGGTGTGTTTATTGAGTTGCGTAGGGCGAATTGCTTCGTGAGCTTCTTGCGCACCTTTTGAGTTTGTTTTGAACTTTCGAGTTTTAACATAATCGGCTCCCCACTGAGATATAATTTCATCCTTGGCCATGTTAATAGCAAGGTCGGAAAGATTTACAGAGTCGGTTCTCATATAAGTAATCTTTCCCGATTCGTATAAACGCTGTGCCAAAGTCATGGTTTTTGAAACAGAATAACCCATTTTACGACTAGCTTCTTGTTGTAATGTAGAAGTAGTAAATGGGGCAGGAGGAGATTTTTTAGAAGGCTTTTTAGTAATATTACTAATTTTAAAATTAGCTGTTTTACAATCTTCTAAAAAAGCCGTAGCTTCTTCTTTGGTTTTGAATTTGGTAGATAATTCAGCACTGAAGGATTTATTATCAGCAGTGGTAAATATTCCTGTTACTTTAAATAAGGAAGTAGATTGAAAATTTTCAATTTCTTCTTCACGTTCCACAATTAAACGAACAGACACCGACTGAACTCGTCCTGCCGAAAGTGAGGGTTTTACTTTTTGCCAAAGTAATGGCGAAAGTTCGAATCCAACCAAACGGTCTAAAACCCGTCGAGCCTGTTGTGCATCCACCAAATTATAATCAATTTCTCGAGGGTTTTCTATGGCGTTGAGAATAGCTGTTTTGGTAATCTCGTGAAATACAATTCGTTTTGTATGCTCTGGGTCAAGCTTTAATGCTTCTGATAAATGCCATGCAATCGCTTCTCCCTCGCGGTCCTCATCCGAAGCTAACCAAACAGTATCCGATGTTTTTGCTGCTTTTTTAAGTTCTGCAATCAGTTTCTTTTTCTCAGGGTCAACTTCATACACAGGGCGAAAATCGCTTTCTATATTTACACCTAAGTTTTTCTTAGCTAAGTCTCTAATATGTCCAAAACTTGACTTTACTACATAATCCTTACCCAAATATTTTTCTATTGTTTTAGCCTTTGCAGGGGACTCAACTATTACAAGATTCTTTGCCATAGATATTCAAATTTTTAGTTTTATTTCAGAATTTAGACCAATCCGAAAAATCGCGGCAAAGGTATATATTATTTTTTCATCGAGAGATGATTTGTTAATTTACAGAAAAACAGTTTTGTAGCTTGTTTTCGTATTATTGCCCTACTGATAATTATCAATAGAAACACCTTATATATAAGGTAAAATTCAATTACTTTTGCGCTCTAATTGAAAACTATGGAGAAGAAATTATATATAGAAACCTATGGATGTCAGATGAACGTATCTGATAGTGAAGTGGTGGTTTCGATTTTAGAAAAAGAAGGTTATACTTTGACTGAGGATCAGTCGGAAGCTGATTTAATATTTGTGAATACTTGTTCGATTCGCGATCATGCAGAAAAACGTGTGCGAAATCGGATGCAGGAATTTAAACATTTGAAATCAAAGAATGCTAATCTTAAAATAGGTGTTTTGGGATGCATGGCTGAGCGTTTGAAAACCACTTTGCTGGAAGAAGAGAAATTTGTGGATATTGTGGTTGGCCCTGATGCCTATCGTGATTTGCCAAAATTGATTAAGGAAACTGAGGATGGAAGGCAAATGGCAAATGTGATGCTTTCGTTGGAGGAAACTTATGCTGATATTACCCCTGTTCGCTTGGATAAAAATGGCGTTTCGGGTTTTATTTCGATTATGCGGGGATGCGATAATTATTGTGCCTATTGTGTAGTGCCTTATACTCGTGGCCATGAGCGAAGTCGTGACCCTAAGTCGATTCTTGCTGAGGCACAAGATATGGTTGATAAAGGTTATAAAGAAGTAACTCTTTTGGGACAAAATGTAAATTCATATCATTGGGAAGAAGGGGATGAGAAACTAGGATTTGCTGAATTAATGCGAAAAGTGGCAGAGGTGAGTCCTCAATTGCGTGTTCGTTTTGCCACATCGCATCCTAAAGATATTTCGGATGAGTTAATAGAAACGATAGCTGCAGTTCCCAATATTTGTAATTCCATCCATTTGCCTGTACAGTCGGGAAGTAGCTCGTGCTTAAAAAGGATGAAGCGGGTTTATACACGGGAGTGGTATTTGAATCGCATTGAAAAGATTAAAGAATTGATTCCCGATTGTGGTCTTTCAACGGATATTATCTGTGGTTTTAGTGGTGAAACTGATGCTGAACATCAGGAAACGGTTTCACTGATGAAAGAAGTAAGTTACGACTATGCTTTTATGTTTAAATATTCGGAACGTCCTGATACTTTTGCTGCTAATAAAATGCCCGATGATGTACCTGAGGATATTAAAGGTAAACGTTTGCAGGAGGTGATTGCAATTCAGCAAGCATCATCGCTTCAAAACAATAAGAATGATATTGGAAAAGTGTTTGAAGTATTAGTGGAGAATGTGTCGAAACGCTCCGACGAACAAATGTCGGGCCGAACCCAGCAGAATAAAGTGATGGTTTTCAATCGTAAGGATACGAAAATTGGTGATTATGTTCAAGTAAAGTGCACGGATTGTACTGCGGCAACTTTGCTTGGAGAGATTGTTTAATATTATAACTTTCCAAGAGTTTCAATCTCTTGGAAAGTTATACTTAGATTTTCTTTTTCTCGCTTTTCTTATAAATATATTCTATCACAAAACAAGAAATAATAATTCCTGCCGCAATAATGATCCCAATTTGATTGCTTGGGTATTGTTGAATAACTAAAACCACTGTGGCAATACTACAGAAAAGGAAGCCGAGAAGCGGTATTAGTTTGTTCCCCTTGATTTGTTTAGCCAATCTAAAACCAACAAAATTTACCATTGCAAAAATTAAAAGAAAACCGATGCTTCCTGCGATGGAAATGTTTTCAAGTTTTAAAGTGTTTGCGGCTAGGAGTGTAAGTGTAGCAGTTATAAACAATCCAATGGGTTGATTCCAAAGTTTTGCAGTAAACTCATGGGGTAATTCATCATCTTCTGCAATTTCGTAACTTACTCTGCTTCCACCATATATTGAGGCGTTTATAGCCGAGAAAGTAGATATAAGTGCGGCAATGGTTATAATGGTAAAACCCACTTGACCAAGCATGGGTTTAGCAGCTTCTGCCAAAACATAATCCTGAGCAGTGGCAATCTGACTAAAATTCAATGAGCCAACTGTTATAAATGCAATAATTACGTATAGAATAATTACAAAAATGACCGAGTAATAATAGGCCTTTGGTATGTTTTTCTTTGGATTTTCAATGTCGGGGGAAGCATTAGCAATAAGTTCAAAACCTTCGT
>QNXT01000164.1 GCA_003973505.1 Bacteroidota bacterium | reverse complement strand
AATTAAAAGTGATAAAATAAAGAGAAGCTTAACGAAGAAAATGTTGCATTAAGACCAAAGCCTGAAGTTTTTTCTTCAATCGAATTTCCTTTATTATCAGTTTCTCCCTTATTACTCGTTTTGGAATTGTAACCTAATAAACCAATGCTCGAAGCCATCGACCAACTAGGAGTAAACCAATATTGAGCACCTGCATAAAGACCAAGTCCAAAAGTGCCATACTTTTGCTCTCTATCCTTATTTCCAGTATTATCAGTAAACTTAGATTTTCCTCCTCCAAAAGAGGCCGCTATGTCACCATAGAATTTAAAATTATCAATTCCCGCAAAATAATACCTGAAAAAAGGCTGAAAAGCATATCCCGTATTGATTGTCTCGTCAGAAGTATTATTATTTCGTTTTTTAGTTAATGAATTAAATGAAACATTAATACCTACCGCCATTTTATCATTCAACATAAATCCAAATGAAGGCCCTATATTATACTCAAAACTAGACAAATCCTTTGTGCTATTATCCACAAACTTATCGTTGCTAGAATAAAAACCTCCCGAGCCCCCAATCCACATTCTAGCTCCTGAGCCTTGATTTGAACTAGTATTTGCCGTTTCTTGTGCTTCCGCTCCAATGGCGAATAATATGCTTAATACAATAAGTAGTGTTTTTTTCATGATTGATATGTTTTTAATTAATAATTGTGGTGTATTTCACCTTAAACATTTCAAAAATACACTTTTATCACTAAAGATGGCTAAATTCTAATTGTCACAGCATTTTTTGCTTTTTGTTTACCCTTCCCTAAAGGGAATCAAAAAGTAAAAAATGAATCTAGTTTTTTCAATGGTTTCTACTTTTAGGATTAGGGTGAAAAACCATTGAAAAAGTGGTGAGCAATAGAACCTAGCCCTAAATATCAAGAAGAACGTAATGAATAAATTTTTCTTATAAATACTCTTTCTAATTTTGATTTTGAAATTCAATTATTATACCTTTGCTCCATTGTTTCACAGCAGAAACAAAACAACAAAGCTAAACCGAGTTTTTTGAACTAAACGAAAGCATGTTCAATCAACCGATGGGTATAAAAGGAAACGATTATGCCTCCCGATTTCGCCCCAGTGGTGGATGAATTGGAAAGGGGAAGTAGATTCATCATATTGGCAACGTTCCAAATTGAAGTTTCAAGCTCCCACCGAAGGAACAGCTTGGAGCTTTTTTTTCTGCACAAAAATTAAACGTATGTCAAAAATTTACTTTAGTATTTTATTTTTACTAATTAGCAATTTTATTATTGCTCAGAGTATTACAGGAATAATCCTGAACGAAAAAGGCGAAGCATTGCCTGGTGCAAATATTGTTGATCGCAGCCAAAATGCCTATACCGTTAGTTCATCTGATGGTCGTTTCAAACTCAATATTGGGAAAGCCGTTTCCAGTAGTATTCAAATAAGCTATCTTGGCTTTAAATCTGTCGAAATAGACTATACAACCAAAGCAAATCAAGATATCGACTTGGGCGAAATAAAAATGGAACCCGCCCTATTCGAAACCGAAGAGGTAAGTGTGGTTGCCAATAGAACGCCTCAATTGGTTATGAGTATTCCGGCTGATATTTCCCTGGTTTCACAAAAACAAATTCAGCTGATTGCTTCCGACAAAATTGATCAAAATCTTAAATTTACTTCAGGGGTTTTTGTAAATCGCGATTTTGGAATCTTTGGTAAATCTGTAGTGGGACTACGCTCAGTAGTTAGTAGCGAACCAGGTCGGCAGCTTACCCTTGTGGACGGTGTACCCATCAACTCTGCCGATGGTGGCGGAACAAATTGGAACCGCCTGATTGAATCGGATTTTCAACGCATCGAGGTATTGAAAGGTCCCGGAGCGACTATTTATGGAAATAACGCCATGGGTGGAGCCATCAACTTAGTACAAAAACGCCCAACTAGCAGCAAACCCATACTAACTGCTCGCACTTCCTACTCCACTTATAATACCCTCAATGCAGACTTTAGCCTAATGCAAAAACTTAGCAATAAAGAAAACGCTTTCTATTATGCATTGGCGGGCAAAGGACTTAAGAGTGATGGATATGTTACCGTTCCCGATTCCATTCGAAATGCAAGCGATACAGCTGTTTTCTTAAAAGAATATGGTGGAAATGCACGTTTTGGCTATCAGTTTAATGCCAATAAACGAATCGAATTAGACTATAATTACTATAATGAATATCGTGGTCAGGGCACAAAAATTAAATTGGAAGATGGTGCTGTCGCAACTTATAAAACCCATTTCACGAAATTGAAATTTCATAATAATCAGGGAAAACTGAAAATGGATTTCAATGTTTTTTATCAGCTCGAACACTATGGGCGTGATATTGAAAAAATGAAGAAGGGAAATTATACGCACATAAAAGTAAACTCAGACCGTACCGACTATGGCGCCTTAGCTCTGTTTCATTATAAAATGGCAAATCACAGTCTGAGTTTTGGTAGTGATTTTCGCTCTGGTGAAGTTTATGGAGTAGATGATTATCAAACAAGTACAGATAAGGTAATCAATAAAGGAAAACTTGATATACTAAATATTTCTTTCAGTGATGAGTGGCAATTTTTACCAAAATTCAAAGCAATTATTGGATTAAATTATGCTTTGGGGAATTTCCATAATGGAGCTTTCTTACTTGAAGAGCCTACAAAAGCGACCAGTTTTATGCAGGCAAACAGCGGCTATTTGGACAACAAAACCTGGAGTGGTTTTAGTCCACGCTTGGCACTACAATTCGATTTTAATAAAAACATGAATATGTATTCCGTGCTATCCAGAGGTTTTCGCGCTCCCTCACTGGACGATGTTACCCGTTTCGGTTTTATGAATATTGGATATAAAGAGGCTAATCCTAACTTAAAACCGGAGACTTTGGATAATCTTGAAGTGGGATTTCGTATTCAGCGAAAAAAATGGGCTTTACAAACCAACGCCTATTTCTCACAAGGAAATGATTTTATGAATTATGTAGCCACAGGCGATAGTTTGTTTGGAGGACGTAAATTAGTATATAGAAAAGAGAATGTTACTACCGTTTATCTTTATGGCGTGGAGCTAAATATTGATTATGCCTATAGCAAACACTGGCATTTTAACACCAATTATTCATATAATGGTTCGGAAATTGGAAAATTTGATGCACGTAAAGATTTGGAAGGAAAAACACTGACTTATGTACCTCAGGAACTATCCAATTTTTCTATTTCCTATATTAGTAATAAGCTTACAAGCAGCATCAATATCCATTATCAAGGGCAAATGTACCTTAACGAAATAAACACATTTATTGTTGAGCCCCTATTATCTTTGGACGCTTCCATTACCTACGAATTCTATAAAAAACTCTCTATGCGTTTAAGTGGACAAAACCTATTGGATGAGCAGCATATGGTTAGCACCGACCAGGTTTCTTTGGGTCGCTATTTATCAGTAAGTTTACAATATGGATTGTAAAGAGGAGGTAAGCGTTTTCTAAAAGAAATCCCCCTACAGCCCACTGCCCTACGCACTCCCTCCGTCAGCTGACGGAGGGAGTTGGTTTATCCTACTAATCTAGTAGATAGATGTGATTCCGAGAGTTCCCCCTTAGAAAAGGGGGGTGGGTTAGCTCGTGTGTAAGCAGGGGGATTGAATTAAAAATTTAAGAGCTATTCCAAAAAAGAAATCCCCCAACCTCCCACTGCCCTACGCACCCCCCTTTGATCAAAGGGGGAGTTGGTTTGCCCTACTAATCTAGCAGATAGATGTGATTCCGAGAGTTCCCCCTTAGAAAAGGGGGGTGGGTTAGCTCGTGTGTAAGCAGGGGGATTGAATTAATAATTTTATAG
>QNXT01000259.1 GCA_003973505.1 Bacteroidota bacterium | reverse complement strand
TCTCTTTCCTCTTTCCTCTTTCCTCTTTCCTCTTTCCTCAAAAATGTCAATATCTGTTAAAAAATATCTCATAGAAAAGCCATACGCCTAAAAATCTTACCTTCGCCCCGTGAACAAAAAATGTAACATAATGAAGAAAATAAATGTTTTAATGATGGCTGCCGTGCTTGGCTTGGCCGCATGTAATCAGACTATGAAAGAAGATAAAATACAATATCCCGATACTCGAAAAGACTCAGTGGTGGATAATTATTTTGGTACCGATGTGCCCGACCCTTATCGTTGGTTGGAAGATGATCGTTCGGAAGAAACCAAGGCATGGGTTATTGCCGAGAATAAAGTAACCAATGAATATTTGGCAAAAATCCCATTCCGCGATGGTTTTCGGGCTCGATTGGAGAAAATATGGAACTATGAAAAGGTAGGAACGCCTACAAAACATGGTGATTACCTTTATTTTTCGAAGAATGATGGCTTGCAGAACCAGAGTGTGATTTATCGTAAAGATGCCAATGGAAATGAAGAGGTATTCTTGGACCCTAATTCTTTTTCCAGCGATGGAACCACTTCATTGGGCGGTCTTAGTTTTAGTAAAGATGGTAGTTTGGCGGCTTACAGCATTTCCGAAGGAGGAAGCGATTGGCGCAAAGTGATTATCATTGATGCGGTAAGCAAAAAACAAATAGAAGACACCTTGGTTGATGTGAAGTTTAGTGGTATGTCGTGGTATAAAAATGAAGGAATCTATTATTCCAGTTATGATAAACCAGAAGGAAGTCAGCTATCTGCTAAAACTGATCAGCATAAATTGTATTTCCATAAATTAGGAACGCCTCAAAGTGAGGATAAGGTGATTTTTGGTAGTGATACCAAGCGCCGATATGTGGGTGGATATGTTACCGAAGATCAAAAATATTTAATTATTTCAGCTGCTAATTCTACCTCTGGAAACGAATTGTACATTAAGCGCCTACCTTCCGATAAAAATGAAATTGCGCAAATTGTTAAGGGCTTTGAAACTACAAATGATGTGGTTTATAGCGAAGGTGATTTTCTTTATGTTTTAACCAATTTGAATGCACCAAATATGAAGTTGGTGAAATTCAATATCAATAATCCAGGCCCTGAAAACTGGGTGGATTTTATTCCTGAAACAGATAATGTATTGAGTGTAAGTACAGGAGCAGGCTATTTCTTCGCTACTTATATGAAAGATGCGCTCTCGCAAGTTATTCAATATGATATTGATGGCAAGCAAGTTCGCGAAATCGCTTTACCTGGTTTGGGTACTGCCGGTGGATTTGGTGGAGAGAAAAAAGACACGGTTTTATATTATTACTTTACCAATTATACCACACCGACTACAAGCTATGCTTTCAATCCTAAATCGGGAGAATCCTCAGAATATATTCGTCCAAAGGTAGATTTCAATAGCGATGAGTATGAGTCGAAGCAAGTATTTTACGCATCGAAAGATGGAACCAAAATTCCTATGATGATTACCTATAAAAAAGGTTTGAAATTGGATGGAACAAACCCCACTTTGCTTTATGGCTATGGTGGATTTAATATCAGCTTAACACCATCTTTCAGTGTATCACGTGCCGTTTGGATGGAGCAAGGAGGTGTATTGGCTGTAGCGAACCTTCGTGGTGGAGGTGAGTATGGTCGTGCTTGGCACGATGCTGGAATTAAGTTGAAAAAGCAGAATGTGTTTGACGATTTTATTGCCGCTGCGGAGTATTTAATTAACGAAAAATATACCTCTTCGTCTAAGTTAACCATTCAAGGAGGTTCCAATGGTGGTTTGTTAGTTGGTGCAACCATGACCCAGCATCCCGAGCTTATGGCTGTGGCATTACCTGCTGTGGGTGTGATGGATATGTTGCGCTATCATACTTTTACTGCGGGAGCAGGATGGGCATACGATTATGGTACTTCGGAGGATAGCAAGGAAATGTTTGAATATTTACTAGCTTATTCGCCAGTGCAAAATGTAAAAGAGGGTGTTTGTTATCCCGCTACCTTAGTAACTACCGGCGACCACGACGACCGTGTGGTTCCAGCTCATTCATTTAAGTTTGCAGCACAATTGCAAGCCAAACAAGCTTGTGATAAACCCGTATTGATTCGTATCGAAACCAAAGCCGGTCATGGTGCAGGAAAAGCAACTTCGCAAGTGATTGATGAGTATGCCGACCTTTGGTCTTTTGCTTTCTATAATATGGGAGTTACTCCAAAGTTTTAATTAGAAATAGATTTATATTGTGTTATTGTGATATGTGCTTTTGTGTTATTTAATGCAAAGCACATATCACAGAGCACAAAAATACACAACACATATCATGCAATACCACATCGGACCATTACGTAAATTCCAATTTTTGATGCTTCCCATATTTGCGGGAGTGTTCTTTATAATTATTGCTTATTTGGTTACCGTGAGCAATCCAGTGGTGGACTATCGCATTTATCTTGTTTTGGGAATTCTATTTTTAGGGGTGAGTTTTCTTCCCTTTTTGTTTTTCTTTAATTTCAATAAAGCAAATGAAGGCTATGTGCTCGAAACCGAGAAAGAACATTTTCGGTTATTTATTGATAATAAGAAGCATCAAATTAAATATTCAGAAATAGATTGTATTGAAGAATACTTAAACGGAAAAGTGACTCCTTGGTATTATTGTGAGTATTGGATTGTAAAAGCAAAAGGGGAGGAGTTTCTTATTACAAGTTTGTTAATCAGTCGCAACGATTTTTTTGTTCGTTTTCCCGTAGAAGAAAAGCTGCATCGTAATGAACGTTTTTTACCTTTTGTAAAATAGTTATCCTATTTCTATTCAGTTTCTTTAAGGATAGTTAATATTCTTAAGCCCTAGCGTTAAATCATTATATATCAATTTTTTTCTTTGTGACTCTTTGTGGTATAGCCTCATTATGATTGAAAAAGAACTGTTACACAGAGTTGCGCAGAGAAGCACAAAGTGACACAGAGTTTATAAACCATTATCACTACAATGTTTCATTATAATGAATAGTGTAGTGTTTTCATTTAAACTAACTAGTTCTTACAGTCAATAGAGAAACTCTTGGAATCCAATAATTAAGCTTTAAGCAAAAAGAAAAGTGATGATGGTCGGAATTGACTATTCGTGATAAATCACATCCAAAAGTACGCGCCCAACTACATTTAACGAGTTTTTATCAATGGTTTCCATATTGTCTTTTACAGTATGCCAATAAGGAAAGAATTTTGATTCTGTAGTATTGTCGTGATGAATAATATCGATGGTTGGTATCTGTGCAAATCTATTAATATAAATATGGTCATCCATCACAGCGCCCTCTTCAATATTCTTAAAAATATCATCGTAACCCAATTTCGCAGCATGTTTCCATACTTTCTCAACAATTCCACTGGCATATCCCATTGAGTAATACTCTTTATAAAAGACGATGTCTTTTGCTCCAACCATATCTAATAAAATGCCATAACGTGCACTATATCCAGGTTTATGAGGTGTTTTCGACCAATATTGAGCACCTAATGCCCAACTGTCTTTCATCTCGGGATATTTACTATCATGAGGTTGTCCGTAATCTTCCAAATCGAGAAGTAAAATATCAACTCCAATATTAATTTTCTGTAGTTGTAATTGGCGAGCAATTTCCATTAAAATACCCACTCCACTGGCACCGTCGTTTGCCCCATCTATGGGAGTATTGTGATTTTTGGGATCAGGGTCGTTATCGGCAAAAGGTCGAGAATCCCAATGCGAGCAAAGTAAAACGCGCTTTTGAGCATTTGGGTTATAGGAAGCAACAATGTTTATTCCGCTAAGAATTTTTCCATCAAAAGCCCGGCTTTTAAATTTTTGTTCCGTTACTTCCGCTCCAAATTGCTTAAAT
>QNXT01000189.1 GCA_003973505.1 Bacteroidota bacterium | reverse complement strand
TTGGGCTTTTTGCCTATGGCTATTTCGGTGTCGGCGGGAGCTGAAGTACAACGCCCTTTGGCCACGGTGGTTATTGGAGGGATGATTACTTCCACGTTATTGACATTAATTGTTCTACCCGTTTTATATCGATGGGTGGAAGCTAAAAATCATAAAATGATAAATCCAATAAAACCAGCTGTGGCTGTGATGATGGTGTTTGTTTTGGGCTTGAGCTTTTCTGTGCAAGCACAAAGCACAGAATATACTTTGCAGCAGTCCATAGCCTTGGCAAAGGAAAACTATCCTGCCATAAAAGCGGCACAAATGGAGGTGGAACGGCAAAGTAAATTGAAATCCTCGGCTTATGATTTTGGAATTACTTCCGTTTATACGGGTAAAGAAGAAGTGGGCAACGGACAGCCGGGTATTCAGAATGTAGTAGGATTTAGCCAGAATGAGATGGACTTAATAGGCATGTTTTCCAAAAGTAAAATGGGTAACAGTCGTATAAATCGAGCTGAAGCGGCACGCGACCTCACGGAGTCGATGGTAGTGCGTGAGGTGAGTATGGCTTGGAATAATGCTCTGATAAGCAAGCAACAATGGGAATTGTATAAGCAGCTGGATACTATTTATGCCGATTTTCTGAAAGCAGCGGAAGTGCGTTATAAAGCCGAGCAAACTTCACGTTTGGAATTCCTTTCGGCCTCATCGAAATATCAAGAGATAAAGGTGAATATTCGTAAATCGGAGAGCGACTATCGGGCAGCATTGCAATTGCTGAATCAGTATTTAATGCGTAGTGAGCCGGTTGATGTTAAAATAGCGGGTTCGGAGCAGAACTTATTTGTTCCTAGTCCACAATACGATAGCTTGAAATCCAATCCCATGCTCGATTTATATGCCTCCAATATATCTTTAGCCGAAACTTCCTGGAAGGCCGAACGTTCGGGGATTTATCCCAAATTTGATTTCTCCTATGGAGTACAAAAGGTAAATGGTGTTTCGGGCTTCAACTCATGGCAGGTAGGGCTTTCCATGCCTTTGGTTTTCTTCGCCCAGTCGGGCAAAAACAAAGCGGCTAAGATAAATTATCAGATTGCCCAACAGCAATATCAACAAAAACAATTGGAGTTGAATACACAGTATCATCAGCTTTTAAGTCGATATATTGTCCTGGCAGATGTTCTGAGATATTATGAAGAGGAGGCCTTGCCCTTGGTGGATGAACAGATTACAGCTTCCAATTTAGCTTATAAATTGGGCGAGATAAATTATGTGCAGTTTATCCAGAATATGGAGACTTCCATTAATATAAAATTGGATTATTTGCGACAGCAAAATGAATATATCAGTATATCCACTGAGTTAAACTATTTAGTAGGAAAAAATTAATAAATACAGAAATTGAATCTGAAAAAAGAAATAGATATGAAGAAGATTAGAAGAATATTTTTATTTACCGCCATCACAATGATGGGTTTTATAATGGTATCATGTGGTTCGGGAAATCCCTCTGGCAAAGAGGCTGAGGAACATGAAGAGCATGGGCCTGAAGGAGTAGTGATACTAAATGCACAACAGCGAAAGGCTTTGGATTTGAAATTGGGAAACATACAAATGCGGAATCTAACCACCGTAGTAAAGGTAAATGGCGAATTGGCTATTGCTCCTGAAAGTAAAGCCGATATCACCACTTTAATAGGCGGAAATGTGAAAGCCATTAAGGTTTTTCATGGTGATAAAGTGCGCAAAGGACAGGTGCTTGCCACATTGGAACATCCTGATTATATTAGTATTCAGGAATCTTATGCTCAAGTGGCCAATAATTTGGAGTATTTGGAGCAGGAATATAAGCGGCAAAAAGAATTGTATGAGAATAATGCAGGTTCTGGAAAGTCTTACCAAAAAGCCAAGGCTGATTATTTTTCGGCCAAGGCAAAATATCAGGGTTTGCGCTCTCGCTTGCAATTATTGAACCTTTCACCCGATAAGGTAAAAGAAGGTAAAATATCCAATGTTATAAATTTGATTTCGCCCATCAATGGCTATGTGAAGGAGGTAAATGTAAAGCTGGGGACTTTTGTTGGACCTCAGGATAAGCTTTTTGAAATTGCAGATAATAGCGCCATTCATGCCGATTTTATGGTGTACGAAAAAGATGTGCATCTCTTGAAAATGGGGCAAACCATTCATTTCACGGTTGCCAATCGTCCTGAGGAGGAGTTTACAGCCACCATTTTTGCCATAGGTAAAGAGTTTGAAGCCAATACCCGGGCAGTACATGTTCATTCGCAAATCAATGAAAAAACCGAAGGACTGGTTCCGGGAATGTATATTTCGGGGCATTTGCACACCGATAAAAAAATGACTTCAACCTTGCCCGATGATGCCATAGTAAAAGAGGGAACCAAGTCGTTTATATTTGTTTTGCTTGATAAAGAAGAGCTGGAAAAGATGATGCATGAAGGGGAGGAACATGAAACGGAAGAGGAAGATGCTCATGATTCGGATCAGTGGGCTTTCAAAATGGTGGAGGTAATCACAGGAGCCAAAGATGATGGCTATACTGAGGTGCATCTTGTGGATTCTTTAGCCGAAGATGCTCAAATTGTTTTGAATAAAGCCTATTATCTTTTGGCTGATATGAAGAAGGAAGAAACAGAACATGAGCATTAGGCCATTTGTTTGTCCAATTTGAAATTAGAAGTAATTTTCTTGGAGTTTAAATTTATAGTTTAATCCTGTTGCCATTGCATAAGCCAACATACTTCTTTTTAATTCAATCCCCCAGCCATCGCACAAATCTGCCCACCCCTCCGTCAGCTGACGGAGGGAGCTCTTCAAATCACATGTATTCAATTGATTAGTAGGGGATACCAATTCCCCCTTTGGTCAAAGGGGGGTGCGTAGGGCAGTGGGCGGTAGGGGGATTTCTTTTTTGGATAGCTATAAAATTATTAATTCAATCCCCCTGCTTACACACTAGCTAACCCACCCCCCTTTTTCTAAGGGGGAGCTCTTCAAATATCATCTATCTACTTGATAAATAGAGTAGTCTTAGTTCCCCTTTGTTCAAAGGGGTGTGTGCGGGATTGTGGGCTGTAGGGGGATTTCTTTTTTGGATAGCTATAAAATTATTAATTCAATCCCCCTGCTTACACACTAGCTAACCCGCCCCTCCGTCAGCTGACGGAGGGAGTGCTAGGAATCACATGTATTCACTTGGAAATTAGAGTAGGCTGAGTCCCCCTTTGGTCAAAGGGGGGTGCGTAGGGCAGTGTGCCGCAGGGGGATTTTAAATAAATCTCAATCAAATTAATATTTTTCACAACTTTGTAAGTGATGGAAAAATCTAATTACAATAAAAACTTAAAACAATTTGCCAGGGAAAACCGTAAAGGAGGAACCCAAGGAGAAGCCACCTTATGGAAATTAGTTCTTAAAGCAAAACAAACCGGTTATCAATTTAACAGGCAGTTTCCTATGGGTAACTATATTGTAGATTTTATAAGTCGAAAGTTAAAATTAATTATTGAAATTGATGGAAGTAGTCATTTATTTGATGAAGTTGCAGAAAGAGATTATGAAAAACAAAAATATTTGGAATCAAAAGGATATCATGTATTACGATTTAGTGAGAGGCAGGTTTTGAAGGAGTTGAAAGAGGTAAGCAACGTTATCCATTATACTGTTGAATTATTGAGTGAAAAAGATGAGAAGTGATTGTTAATTTCTTTACTGATGCATGGATTTTCACACGGGCCTTTTTTAAATCAATCCCCCTGCCATCGCACCAGCTAACACACTCCCCCTTCGCCAAGGGGGACTTCTCAGAATTACATCTATCTACTTGATTAGTAAGGTAAACCAAACTCCCCCTTTGGTCAAAGGGGGAGCGCGTAGGGCAGTGGGAGTTTGGGGGATTTCTTTTTTGGATAGCTATAAAATTATTAATTCAATCCCCCTGCTTACACAC
>QNXT01000325.1 GCA_003973505.1 Bacteroidota bacterium | reverse complement strand
AATATATTTATTTATTAACTACTTGATACACTGATTATATAATATTATCTATAACCTACTATTAAATATATTTTAGTAGTTTGTATTACATAGTACCATATTTTTATATATCTTTGCAAAGTCAATTAGAAAAATACAGCTCTAATGGGCAAAATTATTATAGTTGATTTTAATAAAACAATACTATGAATATAGAAAAAACAAAAGCACAAATGCGCAAGGGAGTTTTGGAACTCTGTATTCTTTCCATCATAAAAGATAAGGAAGCCTATGCTTCGGATATCATCATACAGATGAAAGAAGCCCATTTGATTGTGGTGGAAGGAACCTTATATCCCCTACTTACCCGCTTAAAGAATGAAGGTTTATTAGACTATCGTTGGGAAGAATCAAAATCAGGTCCTCCAAGAAAATACTATCGCATTACCGAATTAGGTATGCGAACACTAACCGAACTTTCCACTTCGTGGGAAAATCTAATTTCGTCAGTAAAAAGAATAACTAAAGCTTAAAACCTAAAATAATGAAGAAAAATATTAACGTAAACATCAGCGGCTTGCTGTTTAACATTGATGAAGATGCTTTTGTAACATTGCAAAACTATTTAGATCGATTGAAGCACTATTTCGGAACCGATGAAAGTGGTGAGGAAATAATTAGCGATATTGAAAGTCGTATTTCTGAAATGTTTCATGAACGTCTTTCTGAATCTAAAGGAGTGATTACCATCGAAGATGTGCAGGAAATCATTAAAATCATGGGAGAGCCTGGAGAGATTGAAGACGAAAGTGAATTTGAAAATACCGGCAGTAAACAAAATCACCAACGGACATCCCCAAAAGAAAACACCAGCTACTCAACAAAAAGAAAACTCTATCGCGACCCGGATGATAAAGTAATTGGTGGCGTAAGTTCTGGTTTGGCCTATTATTTTGGCATATCTCCAATATGGATTCGACTATCATTTATTGCACTTACCATGGTAGGTATGAGCGTATTAGTATATATTATTCTTTGGATTGTTATTCCTGAAGCCCGAACAACAGCACAAAAATTAGAAATGCGTGGCGAACCCATTAATATTGACAATATTGAGAAAAGTATCCGTGAGGAACTTAACAATCTTGGGGACAAATTGAATGACCTAAAGGACAAACACTTCAAAAAAAAAAGTGATGGTTTAACCATTTTCGAACGCATTGCCAATGCGCTAATAAGCATTGTTGGTTTTGCCATGAAAAGCCTGGTATTTTTTATTGGAGCCGTGTTTGCCTTGGTCGCAATTTTAATAGTTATTGCACTCATACCGGCATTCTTCGCTACAGGTAGTATCTTTATTCATACATTGCCTGGTTTTCACTATATCTCCATATTCGATATTTCTAACTTATTATTTGCAGGAACTTATATTTCAAAAATGGCTTATGTAGGTTTATTATTAGTCATTTATATTCCCTTAATTGCCATTATTTTTCATGGTATTCGTTTGATTTTCGGCTATAAAGGGCGCAGTGGTATGGGTTCAACCTTTTTTATTATATGGATTACCGGAGTAATTCTTCTTATTATATCAGGAATGCAATTGGCTAATGATATGAATAAAAAAGTGACTGTGAAAACAGAAATTCAATTAGATAGCTTAAATCAAGACACATTATACATTAAAATGGATAATCGGTTTTTTAGCAATATCGATATGATTGACAATATCGATGATGGTTATGATATCAATTTTTATGCTGATAATGATTACTTCTATACTATCCCAAGAATTACTTATAATCAAATAGATAGTAATGAAACTGCCAAAATTACCATTCGTAAAAAAACAAGAGCCAGTAAATATAGAAAAGCAAAAATACTAGCCGAAAATATCAATTTCCCTTATAAAGTTCATGGAGATACACTTTTTATATCACCACTTATTCAAGTAGCTAAAGCAAATAAATGGAGAAATCAAAAAGTAACAATTGAATTACAAATACCTGAAGGCAAACATATTAAATACCTACAAGAAGATTTCGACCATCCTATACTAAATGATATACAAGATCAATGGGAATCTCATTTCAATATATATGATAATCAAACACTTTATAATGGTAACTCCGACCAAAATGAATTGAATATTGAGTCCGGAAATACCAAAATCAAGATGGATTCAAATGGTATTGATATTGAAGCGGATGGTACTAAAGTAAAAATGGACTCTGATGGAATAAAAATAGAAACTCACTAGTATTACTATAGTCAGAGATTTTCCACATAAAAAAAGCCCCTTGCATAAATACGAAATGCAAGGGGCTTTGCTAAACTATAAAACATTATAATAAAAAACCAGCTTCTCTATATTTTGGATTTGGGTATTTATAAAAACCTTCCCCACTACTAACACCCAATTTTCCTTTATCAATAAATTCAGCCTTAATGGTTTCGGCTCTATCTATCATTTCTTTATTATTGGTTTTCTTGCCATTCATCAAAGCAATATGATATACTGTTTGCAAGCCAATCATATCAATAATTCCAAATGGACCATATTTAGCACCTGTGCTAATCATCCAAGTTTTATCAATACTCTCATAATCAGATACTCCATTGAAGTATAAGTGCTGTGCTGCTGATAATAATGGTACAAGTAAAGTATTCAACACATAACCAGGTTGTTCCTTATGAATTGGTATTGGAACCATACCTATTTCCTTAGCAAAGTCCATAACAATATCAAAATACTTAGGATCTGTTCCTGAGTGCATCATTACCTCACCCACATTTGCATCCCAAACCGGATTGGCAAAATGCAAAGCAAGAAACTTCTCTGGTCTGCCTGTTTCTTCAGCATAAGAACTTGGGAGCATTGTAGATGAATTCGTTGTAAAAATGGTTTTTTCAGGAGCCATTTTCGCCAATTCATTATAGAATGATTTTTTAATATCCATCACTTCAGGAACCGACTCACTTATTAAATCAGCATCCCTCACTGCTTCCTTCATATTCGACGAATATGACAATCTATTCATTGTTTCGTCAATTTGCTGTTGACTAGCATTACGCTGTTCCATAAATAGTTGCGCGTATTTTTTATGAAAATCCTTTGATTTTTCAATAGCCTCGATATATGGATCGTAAACGATTACATTAAATCCTTTGAAAGCGGTTTGCCATGCTATTTGCGAGCCAAGTACTCCTGCTCCTGCTACGGTTATATTTTTAAGTTTCATGTGTTCTGTTTTTTAATAATGTGATTCACAGTCATAAAAACAATATGCCTCTAATCCTGTGAATCTAAATTTTCATTTTTTCTGCTTATTCTATTTCGCTGCTACCTCCTAATCAATTCCTATCCATCAAAATGACGGATAGGAATTATCAGGATTACACTATGGCTTATATTAAACCTTCTAAAGTGGTATTAGCAAGAAGTTTCTTCACAATACCCTCTGCTGGAAGTGGTCTTCCACTAAACATAGCTTTGGTAGATGCTGCTACTACTCTCACATCGTACTGACTAGCATATATTTCAGGAACTTTTTTATCAAGTTTAAGAAGTGTATATACAGCCATTATTGCTGATCGAACTGAGTATTCAACAGTAAACACACAGTCATCTTTAATTTCGGCAAACTGTCCTAAAAATGCAAGGTTTGTACTACCTTCAGGCACAACTTCTGGACGGTCACCTGCTACACGTGGCATAAATTGACTGGTAATATATGGCATCATTGCAGGACGCACCTTACTCTCATCGATGTATTGTTGCATATCTTTTTCATCTATTCCTAAATGATACAATAGCTCTTGCAACAATTCTTTACCAGTACACTCACTCATTCGTTTCTTAATAAAATCACCCTTATTATCAGGGAATAAAGCATAAGCCCAAGCTACAATAACATCACTTGGTTGATCTTTAAACTGAGGTTGACGATTTACAGTAACACTCAACAACCAATTTGAATCCTT
>QNXT01000309.1 GCA_003973505.1 Bacteroidota bacterium | reverse complement strand
TTTTTACAAATACTTTGCTTGCCATTGTGCTGTCAGCTATAATGATAGCTGTATCTTTTTTCTTCGATAGTATGGGGCAGGATGAAGAAGTAGTGGCTTTAGCAGTACCTTATTATCGCATTCTGGTGATTTCCTTTTTGCCTTTTATTTGGTTTTTTACTTTTAAGCAGTTTGCTGAAGGGATGGGAAATACCCTCAATGCTATGATTATTACTTTGGTGGCTAATGTTGTGAATATTATTCTCAATTATGTGTTTATTTTTGGGAAATGGGGTTCTGAAGCCTATGGCTTGAATGGTGCGGGTTATGCCACATTAATTTCACGTATTTTTATGCCCATAGCTTTCTTTTTTGTGTTTCGCTATCGCAAAATATTTTGGCGTTATTGGGTGCATGCATGGCGAAGCAGTATCGAGAAAGCTACGGTTTGGAAGTTGGTAAAAGTGGGGACACCCATTTCTATGCAGATGCTATTGGAGGTCACAGCCTTTGCATTCACATCCATTATGGCGGGTTGGATTGGCGTTGTTCCCTTGGCAGCGCATCAAATAGCGATAGGCCTATCCAGTGTTACATTTATGATTGTTACAGGCATTAGCTCAGGGACAACCATTCGTATTTCACATCAGTTTAGTCGAGGTGATTTTATAGGGTTAAGACGAGCAGCTTCTGCTTCTTTTCACTTGGTATTGGTTTTTATGAGTTTTACAGCCATCTCGTTTATTGCATTTCGTTATAACCTTCCTCGACTGTATTCTCACGATGAGGCAGTAATCTATTTAGCTGCTCAGCTATTAATTATGGCTGCTATCTTTCAGCTTTTTGATGGAATGCAGGTGGTTACTTTGGGTGTATTGCGTGGCTTAGCCGATGTAAAACATGCCATGGTTTACTCTTTAATTTCCTATATTCTTATTGGTTTGCCATTGGGTTATATTTTTGCTTTTTGGTTAGATTGGGGTGTAATTGGACTTTGGGTTGGCTTTATAGCAGGTTTGTTTACCGCTTCCATATTATTTTACAGTCGCTATCGAATTATTTATAAACGACTTATTGAAAAAGAAGTTTAGATAAATAGCTATAGACATAGATAATAAACTAAGGAAATAGCCCACTTCTCCCTTTCCTTAAAACTACATGAAAAACCTCTTTTTTTTATCATATTTTTCCCTTACTTTGCACAAAATTTTGATTTTATGAGTGAAGTAAAACATAAGGCTGGATTTGTTAGTATTTTAGGAAGCCCAAATGTGGGAAAATCTACCTTGATGAATGCGCTAGTGGGTGAGAATCTTTCGATTACTACATCGAAGGTGCAAACTACACGCCACCGTATTATGGGTATTCTCAATGGTGATGATTTTCAATTGGTTTTTTCTGATACGCCTGGTATTATTGACAAACCAGGTTATAAACTGCATAAAGCCATGATGGGTTTTGTGGAGTCGGCTTTGGAGGACGCAGATATATTTTTGTATGTTACCGAAGTAAATGGAGATACTTTGCATGAAGAAGTGCTTCAGAAAATGCAAAAGGCGGGATCCAAGATTGTAGTTATTCTTAATAAAATCGATCTTTCAAATCAAGAAACACTTGAAAAACGAGTGGATTATTGGAAAGAACTATTGCCTGATGCTGATATTATTCCAGTGTCGGCTCTGCATAAATTCAATGTGGAGAATGTGCTAAAACATTTGGTGGCACTTTTGCCGGAAAGTCCTGCTTTCTACCCAAAGGATGAATTGACAGACAAAACCATGCGTTTTTTCGTGTCCGAAATTATTCGTGAAAAAATTCTTTTGAACTATAAAAAGGAAATTCCTTATTCTACAGAAGTTGTGGTGGAGGAATATAAAGAAACCGATGATCGTATTGATATTCGTGCAACGATTTATGTGATTCGCGAAACACAAAAGATGATTATTATTGGTAAAAATGGTCAGGCAATCAAACGTTTGGGGATTGATGCACGTAAGGATATTGAAGAATTTGTTGGTAAGCATATTTACCTTGATATCACAGTGAAAGTGAGTAAAGATTGGCGTGAAAATGACAATCAGTTAAAAAGATTTGGATATACAGTATAGAATATATTATTATTAATTATTAAAGCATAAAGATATGAAATTGAGCTTATTAGTTGTATTTGTTTTTGTAAGCGTATTTGCTTCGGCACAAACTTGTTTACGTTATGAAGGACCTTATGAAAATGCACAACACGAAGAAGGTACTGCAACTTATTCGTATTATAAAAATGCGGAAACCGGTGAATTGGTAAAACATGGAGCATTTCGTTATAAAGTAAAGATTAAAGACGCGAATAAGCGAATATATCGCAATATTACAGGAGAGTATAAAAGTGGTTGGAAAGATGGTGTTTGGGAGTATTCTTATACTACCAAGGATTTAAGAAAGAACGATGGCTATTTTTATTCGTATAATGTGCATATGGTTGCAAATTATGACCAAGGGTGGCCCAATGGTGAATGGACTTATACAGCCTCAATTAAAAGACGTAGAGATAATGTTATCATGGGAAAAGTTTCTTGGCTTCCTTATGAGGTGGTTGATGATGTGAGCATGGTGGTTCATTTTAAGCATGGGCTTTTGGTTGATTCACTTCGAAGAACGTCCTTGCATAATAGCTACTCTATGTTTTGTGATCAAGACGGTTTTTTGAATGGTCAGTTTACATTTTCTACTGATTCAACACATATAACCATTGATTATGTAGAGGGGTTTGCAATGAAGAAAGTTCCTTTCAATAAGGTTGATCTTCAGGTTGATGAATACGAATATTATCAAAAGTATAAGGATAATTTGAATGAGAATGGTGCAGAATTAGACACAATGACACTCACTTTTTATCCTAATAGTTTGAATATGTCCATTTATAATGATGAGTATTTCAATTATCGTTTTATAGGTGGTGACCACATGGTTAAGTTTGTTGGCTCGCACAAAAAAATGGAAGTTCGTTATATGGGTTTATATAAACGTTACTTAAAAGTATTTCTAACAGAAGAAGATAAAAGTCTGATTCAAGGAGTATTTGCATATCATATTGAAACGAATCGTAAGCGTGAGGCTTGCGAAAAGGCTTATAAGAACTCCGATAATGATATAGAGCTTCGTAAAAAATTGGAACAATTAAAAGCTTTGGAGGCAACTTTGAAAACCTATACTTGTTTAGTTCAAGTGTATAAAACATGGGTTACACCAAGTAAGCTTGAAAGACATTCAAAATCATGTAATTCAGATATTGCTATTTCGGCTTCTAGTACACGAAAAGAGATTCTAAAATCTATTTTTGATAAAGCGAAAGAAGTTAATGCAAAATCTGAAGCAATAAAATGGTAGTGGCATGAGTGAAGATATAGAAATAGTTGATGATGTTTTAGGGAATGGATTTAAATCAATAATTGTTGAACACCCTGACGATTATGAGGGGAAAGTTCGTTCAGTGATTATATTTCGTCCTTCGAAAAAGAAAAGCACAAAAGCTATTTTATATGTTCATGGATATATCGATTATTTTTTTCAGGAGGAGATGGCTGATCATTTCAATGAATGGGGATTTAATTTCTATGCCGTTGATTTGAGAAAATATGGTAGGGCCTTGATGCCGCATCAAAAACCTAATTTTGCACGCAATTTGGAAGAATATTATCCAGATATCGATACGGCTATCGAAAGGATAAAGCTTGATGGGAATTCGGAAATGATTATGATGGGGCATTCCACAGGTGGTTTACTTACTTCCTTATATGTTCACGATAAAAAAGACGATTTCATAAAGGCTCTTTTGCTTAATAGTCCATTTTTCGATTTGAATATTCCATCTTTCTTGAGAACCATACTTCCAATTCCTATGTGGCTTGGAAAGAAATTCGAGAATCTGAATATGAGCTTTCTTACGGAGCATTATCCCAGGAGTTTGCATAAAGATTATTTGGGCGAATGGGATTTTAATTTGAAA
>QNXT01000221.1 GCA_003973505.1 Bacteroidota bacterium | reverse complement strand
AGTATTTCCTCAAAATAAATTCCTATGGAAAGCGAAGTTCCTCCTGCCCCAGCCTGATAACTAAAACCATCGTGGATAATTTCCGTTGCTTCGCAAAATTGAGCTGTTAATTCTGCAATCAATAGTCGATCCGGACTTTTGGTAATATTGGTTGTTCCTGAAACAATTTTATCCGCATCACCCACTTGATCCACTTTCACAGTATAATCCACATAATTACCATGAATTTGCCAAGGAATACAAGGGAAAGGCACTAAATTATCCGTCACAACAATTACTTTATCAGCAAATTGCGAATCGGCCAAGGCAAAACCTAATAAACCACTTGCTGCCGAACCATTCACACCATTGGCATTGCCAAAGGCATCAGCTGTTGGTGCAGCGATAACTGCAATATCAATATGCACCTCACCATCTTGTACTGCTTGATAGCGTCCTCCATGCGAACGAAGAACACCAATGCCTTTCATTTTACCTTCCGATGCAAAACGTCCTAATGCACCATTCATACTCCCTTCAATTCGATTGATGGTACCATCTTCCAGATATTTTGTTAGATGTTCATGACAAGGAAAAGAAGCGGAAGGAAACCAACGTAAATTCTTCACTCCTAATTCATGGGCGATATCAAAAATCTGATTCGCAATTAAGTCACCATTTCGGAAATGATGATGAGTAGAAATGGTCATTCCATCTTTTAAGCCCGATTTTATAAGAGCTTCTTTCAAATCGCTAACCAGTTTATTTCCATCTGCCGGAAAATTCGCACAAGAGCTTATGGGAGGACCATAACGTCGTCCTGTTGGGATATATTTGCCCACTCCCATATAGGGAATCTGTTTTTCACCATTAATTTCCTTTGGTACTAATCTACCAGCAGCATTTTCTATTAATTCTATATTTTGTTTACTCATGTCTCAATTATTTATGCCTCAAATGTATCATGCCAATTAGCTGGCAGCATTTTTAACGAAATAGCCAAATTTAATGTATTTTCTGCACGTTTCACCACAGGAGGGTCAATCATTTTTGTTCCTAAAGAAACCACTCCCAAACCTTTTTCTGTGGCTTTAATAAAAGCATCAACAATACGCTTCGCTTTTAATATTTCTGCCTCATCGGGTGCAAAGTTTTTATGAATCACTACGATTTGTCGAGGATGAATACAACCCATACCATCGAAGCCCAAAGCTTTAGACCTTTGTACATTACGTGCTAATGCTTCCATATCAGAAACATCTGAAAATACAGAATCAATGGGCTGAATACCCGCAGCACGACAAGCATTCACTACCATAGAACGTGCAAAGAACGACTCCAAACCTTCATCGGTTCGACGGGTACCAATATCAGCGGTATAGTCTTCCAAGCCAATCGCCATCGCAACCACATTATCAGCTGCAGAGGCAATTTCGTATGCCTTCACAACACCCAATGCAGACTCAACAATGGGCATAAGCCAAATGGTATAATCCAAACCTTTTTCTTTTTGAATGGATTCAATACGAGCATTTACTTGTTTTATTTGTTCTGAGCTCTCGCATTTGGGAACCAATATTAAATTCACATAATGAGGAACAATAAAATCCAAATCTTCAAGTCCCATAGGAATTTGATTAATACGAACCATACGTTCCGCACCATAAAAATTCATACCTCGCAGCACATTACGTACTAAAAAACGTGCTTCATACTTTTTATCCTGAGCTACAGCATCCTCTAAGTCTAAAATAATACCATTGGGCTGATGAATCCCCGCATTAATCATCATACTTGGCTTATTTCCCGGGAGGTATAAACGTGATATGCGATGATCATCTTTATTCGACAATTTGGTATTTTCCTCAATCATTTCCAATAAATACTCTTTATCAGAATCAATCAACAGCTTAATTGCAGCTTCAAGACGTGCCACAATCACCAAAGGCAAAGCACCACCCTCTTCTACATATAGTTTAGCATGCTCAATACCGAAAAAAGTCAAGACTTCTTTAATAAGTCGGCGATTCGCATTGCCATACATTGCTTCCACCTTGGACTTCAGTTCCAATTGAATACCATTAGAAGAAGTTAACTCCATTTCTACATAACAGTCAGAACGTACTTTTTTTCCTCGATTTCCAACGATTACTTTTTCATTTAGATTAGCCATTTTAGCTTTATATTAGTTGTTAGTTTTTATGCTCACAAAGGTAAAATTTGTTTGAAACTTAAAACATTTATCTTGTCTTTTTTTGTAAAATTTTTCAAACAATCGAAAAAAAAAGCTCCTTACCAAGGCAAGGAGCTTTTACAATTTTTTATAATAATTTATCGAACGATAAACTTATTTGTTGTTGTTTGATTTCCAGCTTGCATAGTCATGAAATAAGCACCTTTACTCAAATCATTTAATGAGATGCGCTCTTTCAATAAGCCTGCAGGACGTTGATTAAATTGAAGTTCTTTCACCATTCGTCCATTTACATCATAAATGCGGATATTCACATCAGATACTTTATTTAGTTTAAACTCAATGGTAGCATAATCAACCACTGGATTTGGATAAAGTTTTAGGCTTTGCTTTTTCACTTTAGCAACAATTGGCTCCTCTGGCATACCAAGATATTGGCTTGTCTTAAAGAATCCACGACCGTGTGTAGCAGCGTAAATCATACCATAATTATAGATACCTGGATAGTTTGAATAAACAGGTACACCACCATCATAAGTTACTACTTGACGCCAAGGCAACTGATTACGTTGTTGATCTAACATAAATACGGGAACTTTCTCGTCGATACCTGAATTTACAGTGTACCAAGTTGGATTGGTAGCGGTAATATCGTCAGTCATCATCATGCCGAACTCAGTACCAATAATCATTTGCTTAGAATTGTTCACTGGAATTACACCTGCATAAACAGGTAATGAAGAAGGTAAATCACCACCTTTAGCAGCAAACGTTGGAGTTGCAGCTGTAGCATCATCTGAGTAATACACATGTTTATATCCTGTTGAGAAACCTCCTAAAGTAACGCCTACACGATTTGCATCAGCGGGATCGATAACGATAGATGAAATAAAAGTTCCGCCTGTAAATATCAATTGATTTGTCAATTGATATTTCGAACCAGCTACATCCATAGAAGCAGAATCAACAGCAGTTAACAATCCAGACAAACGATATAGTTTATTATTGACTGTATAATACAAATGATTACCATCTTTAGAGATGCGAAGTTTATTTACAACACCAGCAGTTGTTGTTACAACAAACCAACGAGGAGTTTTATTCTTAAAGTAAAGCGCCTCATCAGTCATATAAATTTTATTCTTAGTACCAAAGAACAAACGAGATTGAATAGGATCATTTAGATAAATAGTATCACCTTTTGATAAAGCTGATGTAAGAATATGTTCTGAAGGATATCTGTTATTACGAAGACTACGACCAATAATCGTATCACCTACAGCATAATTGGTATCTGCAATAAAACGAATTGAATCAACACTATTTGGATGATTTGTTGTTTCCCACATGATCACGTTTGATACAAATGGACCTCCACCTTGGGCCTTATGAACGTTATTATCAACCATAGTTTGATTATAAAACTCAGCTATTCCATTAGGGTGATCTGAATCTTTTGGACCTGCTGGAGGTTGATTTGTAACACCAAAATCAGAAGAACGGAATACTGCAGAATAATAAACAGTAGAAAAAATCACTTCTTGATTTAAGAAAGAAGTAGCAGCCCATCCGCCATCACCACCATTTACTTTACGGCCTTGCATAGGACTATTTCCTGAGAAATCCATAAATACACTACCATTATCTTGAGCACCTCCAATTACACCACCTGCAGGATGATTTGCAAGAGCATAAAACTGAGTAATATTAAGGTTCTTATTCAAATTAATAAACGATACTCCACCATTAGTGGTTTTAAAAATACCACCATCAGTACCAGCATAAAAAGTATTGTTTTGACCTGGAACAGGAGTAT
>QNXT01000208.1 GCA_003973505.1 Bacteroidota bacterium | reverse complement strand
AGCTCCAGCGGAGCGGCCTGTAAGAACCGTATTAGCGTTTTACGGAAGGTGCAAAAGTATTTATAAGTCATAACAGTACGCTTCTACGGAGCTACCCCGTCAAGATATTTTGGTTTTATAAACTATCCCTACGGAATGCCCTAGAGCACAAACCTATAATAAATGGTTTCGGCTCCGTAGGAGCAAACTGTTTATAGCCCAAATTAAATCATTATTAATCCAAGCTCCAGCGGAGCGGCCTGTCCTATTGATCTCCATACATTTCTTCTGCAAGCTTCAGGGCCTCATAAGCATTAACAACCCCGGCGGTTTTGCTAAGCTTCTTAAATTTTGTTTTCTTTTTCTCATCACCAGGCAATAGCACTTTCTGCTTTGGGTATTTACGAGCCGACTTTAATATAATTTCTTTCAATTGTACCGCTGTAAGCTCAGGATAATAGGATAGTACCAATGCTGCAACTCCTGTTACCACTGGCGAAGCATCACTTGTCCCACTGCTTACACCATATTTGTTTTTGGGACTTGTGGAACGAATATCAACCCCAGGAGCAAATATATCAACCGATTTACGACCATAATTGCTAAAGCTTGCAGGAAGCTTTAATCCAAGATGAGATGAAGAAGCGCCCACATCAATCCAGTTATTTACAAATTTCCTAGGAGCATATTCTGGAGTAGGATAATGGGTTACTTTATCATTGTTTTCGCCACTGTTTCCTGCAGCATGCACGATAAGCACACCATGTCGTTCGGCATATACGATGGCACTATCCACAAATTCCTTATGCGCTGAATAGCTTTTCCCAAAACTACCATTAATTATTTGTGCACCATTATCAACGGCATAGCGTATTCCTAAAGCAACATCCTTATCACGTTCATCGCCACCAGGCACTACACGAACAATCATAATACGAACACTATCAGCAATTCCTTGTACGCCAATTCCATTATTGCGTGTGGCTGCTACAATTCCTGCCACACCCGTTCCATGACCTGATGTTTCTGCAGTTACATCATTATTTCCATAAAAACGGTCATTAATATCGTTTACATCATCGCCTACAATTTGCCTCGTATGAAATCGAGGGTTCAATTTTTGCGAAAGCAATTTTTCATGATATTCCAAAGCCTTTTCTATGGGTGTAGGGTTACCTTCAAAATATTCATACATTTGAATTGCCCATTTTAGTCTATCGCTTGTTGTATTAATACTTTCCACATCTTCTTTGGTAAAATTGGGGCCCAAATGTTGCTCAAGAATAGCATTGGAATTTTTAATGGCATCAAGATAAAGTTTATAATTTTTTACCGCTGCTTTACTATCTGCGCGTTGTTTTTTATAATCCTTCTCAATTCTCAACCACTCTTGATACTCCTTCATATCTGATTTGGCAATTTCCTTTTTGGTTTTCTTGCCAAATTTCTTTTTGTATTTCCTATAAAGTCGTGTCAACTCCCAAGTGTCACCATTTACATTTTCTCCATTGGCATTTCCGATAAAATTCCAGCCATAAACATCATCGATATATCCATTTTTATCATCGTCAATACCATTATAAGGAATTTCACCTAGGTTTATCCAAAGGCGATCTTTCAAATCCTCATGTGCCGTATCTACGCCTGAGTCGATAATCGCAACAACAACGGGCTTTGCCACTTTGTTTTTTTTGTGCATAAAAGCATACGCTTTTTCCAGGCTGATGCCCACTACACTGTCTGTTTCTATATCACCATGCGACCATTGTGAATACTGTGATGCTTCAGTCGTTGTACTGTCTTGTGCAAAAGATTGGAATCCAAATAATAGGAATGTGGCTAAAAGGAATTTTGAAAATGTTTTCATTTTGATAGTATCAATATTTGTGCTGCAAATATATGTAAAGCTTTGACTTTAGCAGGTCTTAAATTATATTTTTTGGTCATTCATTTTACTATAAATCTTACTTCGACAAGTTCAATCATAGAAAAGCATGTAATCTAGATTTATCGTATTATAAAACAAGTAAAATACCTATCAAATACGAAAGAATTGCCGTGCTGTATTTTTTAGTTTCATCCTACATTTGCTGTGTAATCTGATAGGTTCTTATATTTCCTTATTTATAACCACATCTTACCTAATATAACACATAGTTTGTTTCTTTCGCTGTTGCGATAAAATGTTTGTCAGTCAATTGAATCTATCAGAAAATAAATTTGGAGTAGTGCTATATAAAGGCTCTTTTTCCCCATAAAAAGGAGCCTTTTTAGTTTTAAAATGACCAAGCTATAATACTTTTGACCCCGCAGTAAAACAGTTGATGATGGTTTAATTGATAAAAAGAGAAGCTTATTTGACAAAAATAGTTTTAATGGCCGGCTCAAGATATTCACCTACAGCCACACTACCTATGCCTTGCAAACTGTCTTTTGTAGCTACAACATTTAACACAACAGGCAATTCAAGCGTATGTCTGAAAACGCCTGACTGGTCACAATTGCCTTCGATATGTATATCACCCTGACTCATCACAATATGAGCACCAGGAACAACTTGCGTTGTATCTGACAACAGTTTTACAGTAATAACAACATCCATGCTATTCTCTTTTTTGCATGAATTTGTAAAAAGAACCGTAAGAAGCCCTACACTCAAAACGAATAGAAGTAATTTTCGTGATTTCATTCTCATAATGTGTTGTTATTGTTAAGCAAAAGTAGCGTTTTTTTATTGCTATTCATTTTATGTCTGATAAAAAGCGTATCGAACAATATTGTTATCGAACCAATAATTGAACTGTTGAACGGTTCTTTTGTTCTAAATACACTTTACGTTCGCCTATCAAATCATCAATAATTTGCTGATTATAATGCCGAATTGTAATCAATTCCATATTACGATTATAGCGAACCTTAAATTCACTTTGCATTTCCTGAATAAAACCAATCATCTCCTCTCCTCCCTCATCAATACATAGTGAGAAAGAAATTGCAGAGTTTTGCATTAGATTTGCCCGAAGCCCATAATTCGTCATTTGTGTAAAAATCTTTGCTAAGTTGTTTTCAGCAATAAATGAAAAATCGCGTGGCGAAATACTAATAAGAACTTGATTTTTCTTAAAAATATAAGAAGGAATCAATTGATCGTTATAGGTATCGGCCTGAATTATGGAACCCGCAGAATTTGGATCAATAAAACTCTTGATATATAGGGGTATATTTTTATTTTGAAGGGGTTTAATGGTTTTTGGATGTATAATACTGGCTCCATAATAAGCTAACTCAATGGTTTCCTTAAAGGATACTTTATCAAGCTTTTGAGTATTCTCAAAATACTTTGGGTCGGCATTTAACAAACCAGGGACATCCTTCCAAATGGTGATACTTTCAGCATCCAAGGCATAAGCGAAAATAGCAGCCGAAAAATCAGATCCCTCTCGGCCCAAGGTGCTTGTATTTCCCTCTTTCGATCGAGCTATAAATCCCTGACTAATGATAAACTGGGATGAAGCAAACAGATGAGCCGATTGCTGACGAATTTGTTTGGAGCTCTTTTCCCAATGTACACTAGCATTACGATATTGATTATTGGTTTCTATCAAATCGCGAGCATCTACCCACGAAATAGAGAAATCATTGGCCTTTAAATAATGGTACAATATCTTGGTTGACAACAACTCTCCATAGGAAACAATACGGTCGTATTCCAAATTAAAATGCTCACTGGGCTCTTCTGCCAACATGGAGGCCAAGTCTTCAAATATTTGATTCAAATCTTCAAAAACCGGACAATCTTCATTTACAAACAGCTCTTTTGCAATATTATAATGAAAGGTTTTTACATCATTAAATAATGAAAAAGTGGAATTCATTTGATTAAAGTAAGAATCGGCCAAAAGCTCCAAGGCATTTGTGGTTTTACCCATCGCTGAAAGCACGATAAAGGTTTTCCGCTTAGCCTGAGACTCCAATATTTGTGCAACATTCTGTACTGCCTTAGCTGAATTTACCGATGCACCGCCAAATTT
>QNXT01000135.1 GCA_003973505.1 Bacteroidota bacterium | reverse complement strand
TCAGGTTTTATTGAATTGAATGATAAAAGCGGCAATCCACATAAGCTTAACTACAATGTAAATTTCGAGCCTATTAAATGGAATGCCATTGTAGGTATTTATAAAGGCTTTAGCAATCATTGGGAGATGTCGTTTCAAGCAGGATTCGGGCAACGGACTTCTTTGACCGCAATATTGGGTTATCGATTCTAAAAATTTAGCTTTGATTGTGACTATAAGAAACGCCAAGATTGAGAATAACGAAGATATTGGCGTTTTTTTACGCCTTTAAGTAAAATAATGGTTGTTCTTATTAAATAAGCCCTAATAGTTTGGCTTTTGCAACAGCTTCACTACGTTTATGTACATCAAGTTTGTGGTAAATGGTGATGGTATGTCTTTTGACCGTAGCTTCAGAGATAAATAGTCTATTGGCTATTTCCTTATTTGACAAGCGTTGGGATAGTAGCAGTAATATATCCATTTCACGATTTGACAAATTATTTTGAACACCGTTTGTGAAGGATTCTTTCTTGGAAACCTTTGCATCATCTGATTTTGAAATTTCATAAAGTAAAAGCTTTATAAAATCATGGCCTGCTTTTTCGGATTGTAATTTCTTCAGCGGATTGCGTATTTGGTTTTTTACCTCCACAAAAGGCATTATCCAATTCCCCGTTTCAGCTTTTTGTACTGCTCTTTTCAAATAGTTGACCGACTGATTCAAATCGTTTTTCTTTTCGTAAGCAATACTCAAAAGAATCAGAGTGCGAATTAGAAAATGAGCATTATTGGTTTTTTGGGATAAGTCCAAGTGGGTAGTTAATTTATTAATAAGGCTATCAATACCCGCTGTATTATTTGTTTTTTGGAGCGACACATGGACTTGGGTTAAACGTGGAATTTCAATATCGAAACTAACATTTTCCGACTCAAAGTAAAGATCGGCTTTACTGATGAATTCCTTTGCCTTTGCAATATCACTTCTATTAAGTGCCAGTCGGGCTCTACAAGAATATGCATGCGTATAAAAAACCGGATTATCATTATTGTTGACAAAAGCAATCAGCTCTTGCTCAACTTGTCGATAGCGATGTTCTTTACCAAGAGCCTGAAGCGTAAGTAGCAGCCCTGCGAAAACATCAACAGGAGCAATGGTATTTAAGTAAAAAACACGGTTTAATGCTTCCTCAAAATATTTTTCTGCCTCTAAAAGTTTGTTTTGCTGATAAGCAATATATCCCATTTCGTAAGTTGCCCAGGTTTCTACAAAATAGTCATCAATGCTAGTACTGAATTCTAAAGAACGCCTTGCATAATCTTCGGCAATATGCAAATCGCCTTCGATAAGCTTAATAAATACGATAGTGCCGAGAAGAAATGATTTTTGTGGTGGAGGAACCTGTTTTTGATGGATTATTTTCACTAAATCCCGAAACACCCTTTCTGACGGGCTTTTCATTTGACGAGCAACGCTATAATAAATTGTAGCAATACTATTTACCCCTATCATTTCTGCCGATAGATTATCAATCACATATCGAAATAAATCTAAGCTTTTATCAATGTGAACTTGCCAAAATGCAACAACTCCTTCAAAAAGCTTTGCCTGCACAGTTAAAGCCTTATTCTTTTCATTGTTTTTCTTTGAAATCGAATAAAAAGTGGCTAAAACCTCAGGCATATACCAAAGAGTGAAGTTTGTATGAATAATGTGCATTTTGGCAACCAACAACTTAGGACTTTTCTCAATGAGGCTGTTGGGTGCTTTTTCCATCCATTGCACAAGCTTGTATATTTTATTCTCGTTAATGAGCTTATACATATTGTTTTCGATAATCTCAACAAGCTTTTGCATGTCATTAGCATAAAAAGCATAGTGCAATGCATCTTCAATTAAATCCGCTTGTTGATGCCATTGTGCCGCTCTTTTGTATAACTCATTAATACCCTCGGATGATATTCTTTTTCTTAATTCATTTTGGAGAAAGCTTTGAAAAACATGATGATAACGGAACCAATATCCGTTGTTGTCGAGCGAAACAACGAAAAGGTTTCTTTTTAATACATTTTTAAGACAGACTTCGCTATTAATATCTTCATGATCACTTTTAATAATATAGTCGGCCAAATCTTTATTAAATTTATCAAGCAAAGCCGTTTTCAAAAGGAAGTTGAGCGTGTTTTCATCCAAATGAGACAAAACCTCTTTAAGAAGATATATCTCAGTTCCCACAGAAATATCTTTTTCTTTTGGCAATTCGCTATTCAAGTCGAGCAAAGACAAATGAATGACCGCTAAACGCAATCCGGCAAACCAACCTTCCAATTTATTTTCAAAAACATTGAGAAAATTATTGATTTTATCCGCTTCAAAATGATTTTTCAAAAATAATTTCACTTCTTCGTCTGTAAGCTTTAAGTGTGTGGATCGAATTTCTTTAAGAAGATTTTTCGAACGCAATTTTACCAAAGGCAATGGAGGATCAATCCGCGAAATAATAATTAAATGAAAGTTCATTGCTGGATACAATAGCATATCTGCTATTATCTGGACAATCTCAGTATTATGAATAAGATGAAAGTCGTCCAAAGCCAACAAAGTCAAGTCGGGTAAAGTACTCAATTCATTTTGCAAAGTATTTCTAAGAAGTTTTGGGTCGGGAATATGGGCAACAGTCAGTAACTCTGTTGTTTTTTCTCCGAAATCGGCATGAACAGTCCGGATAGCGGAAACCATTTGCATAAAAAACAAACGTAAGTTGTTGTCATTTTCGTCGAGCGACAACCAAGCATTTTTATAATCAATCTCACTTAACCAAGAACTGACAAAAGTACTTTTGCCAAATCCGGCACCTGCTGAGATTAGCGTTAATGGTCGCTGAATATCTTTATTGATATATTCCAATAAATTCGGTCGTGGAATAAAATCTGTCGGAAGTTGTGGCCGATACAGTTTTGTTGTAAGAACAATATCCGAGTTTAATGAATCCATAGTACTGATTATGGGCCAAATTTACGCTATTTCTATATAGCATCAAACTCAAATATTTAGTAAAACCAGTCTTGGTATTCGTGAATCAAAAATCCCCAATCGTCACACTTCGGCACTTCGGCAAGCTAAGTGGAAACCAAGCTCAGTGTCCGGCAAATCAAATATCATCAATCAAGAATCAAAAATCGTAAATCAAAAATCCCAAATCGTAAATCTTCAATCATAAACCCTATCTTTGCAGCCGCTTAAAAGAAAAACAACATGATGACAAACGAAAATATCAGACTACGCTTTGCCCCAAGTCCTACGGGGCCACTTCATATTGGTGGTGTTCGCACGGCTTTATATAATTTTTTATTAGCCCGAAAATTGGGTGGTAAAATGATTCTCCGAATTGAAGACACCGACCAAACACGCTTTGTGCCCGGTGCTGAGGAGTATATTATTGATGCTTTTAAGTGGTGCGGAATTGAATTTGACGAAGGCGTGCATGTAGGTGGTGAATATGGCCCTTATAAGCAGTCGGAGCGAAAATCACTTTATAAGCAATATGCTGATGAGTTGATTGCCTCAGGGAATGCCTATTATGCATTCGATACGGCCGAAGAACTTACCGAATTACGAAATAAATACGAAGCCGAGAAAAAGGTTTTTACTTATAATGCTTTTGTGCGTGATGAGCTGAACAACTCAGAAAATATGGGCTTGCAAAAAGCCGAAGAGTTGATTGCTGCAGGAACACCCTTTGTAGTACGTTTCAAAATGCCCAAAGATGAAAAATTAGTTATGCACGATTTGGTACGTGGCGAAATGCACATCGACACCAATACATTGGATGATAAAATTATTTTTAAGTCGGATGGAATGCCCACTTATCATTTGGCCAATATCGTGGACGACCATTTGATGAAAATTTCGCATGTAATTCGTGGCGAAGAGTGGTTGCCTTCCATGCCTTTGCATGTAATGTTGTATAAGGCATTGAAATGGGATGACACGATGCCACAGTTTGCTCACCTTCCTTTGCTTTTGAAACCCAAAG
>QNXT01000022.1 GCA_003973505.1 Bacteroidota bacterium | reverse complement strand
TAAAAAATGCGGGGTTTGAAAAAGGATTAAAGCAATGGACAAAATTCGGAACGGTAAAAGCTTTACAAGATATGGGACAACGAAGTGGCAAGTTCTGCTTGCAGATAGATACCGATAAATCGGGATTAAAGCAAGTAGTAAAATTGAAACCCAATACCAACTATGTGCTTACCGCTTGGTTGAAAAGTTCCAATGACGAAAAAGTAAAATTAAAGCTTAAACTCCCCAATGCGAAAACCATAGCAAAAGGAGTTTCTAGCTCTGAATACAAAAAAGTTACCATTGAATTCAATTCAGGTGACGCTACGGAAGCAACTGTGGTGTTGGCAAAATGGAACGATGGTAATAGTGCAGCTTGGGCTGATGATATCTATTTAATTGAAAAATAATACATAATGAGACTATATATTTTCACACTTCTTTTTATTATGATTTCGTGGGTGAGTTATGCTCAAACAGGTAATCGTACTGCGGCCTACGAGTTCAATAAAAAACTGGGAAGAGGTATGAATTTTATGGGCTCAAAAATAAATGGTGGATTTCATCATCCCTATGATTTTGAATTATTACGAATAAATCATTTTACCCACATTAGAATAGGTAGTCGCCTTTGGGATAATGTGGGTCCGGCTCCCAACTACACCATTAATGCTGCAAAATTAGCCAGCTATAAAAATGCGGTAGATTGGGCTCTGAATGAAAACTTATTGGTTATTGTGGACCCCATTCATGCATGGGATACTTATAATGATGTCGATAGCACCAAGCTTTATAAACTCTGGGAACAATTGGCAAGTACATTTGCCTCTTACCCAAAAGATAAAGTTGCCTTTGAGATAATTAATGAGCCTCGAAACAACAACCTTAATCTAAAAAATATGATTAAGGCCTGTTTAAGCCGGATTCGCGCTGTAGCAGGAAATCAAGAACGGATTGTTATTGTTTCAGGTCAAGGCTTCCCTACCCGTGTCGCCTTGATTAACGCATTTAATAATAACACATTCCCTGCAAATGATGATTATTTAATAGGCACTTTTCATTTTTATGACCCAAAGCCATTTACCAAGCAAGGTCATTTTAATAATGGCGTGGTAAATTGGGCTGATAATGGCGATAACGACCCAGAGTGGAATGATGTTCCAACTAAATTTCAAGAAGTACAAACCGCTGATAGTAATTGGGCTGTTTCACATAACACCGACCCCATTCCTATTTATAATGGAGAGTATGGCGTGGACAATGCCGCACCTCAAATTGACAGAGCTCGTTGGTTATGGTGGGTGCGTACAATAAGTGAAAAGATGGGCTTTTCGAATGCAATTTGGAATATGTATGGCTCATCGCCAAGTTCAAAAGGAATTGGACCATGGACTACTTTAGAGAAAAATAATCCTACATCTCGTACTCTAAATCAAAAAATATTAATCCCATATCATAGCCGATACGAATCAGAAAATGCTCATTCTTCTACAGGAAACTTTTCTCCTGAGAATTATAATTATAGCTCCGGCTTCTTAGTTTTAAAGTCGCTTGGCGGCTCTGCAGGTGATATCGTTATTTATGATAGCATTAACATATTTAAAAGCGGCAATTATGATTTAACATTAAGGTATATAAACAATGGTTCGCAAAATGTTTCCCTTATGCTTATTAGCCTAAATGCCAATAATCAGTTATTAGATTCTATAGAATTAGTATTACCACCTTCAACTACATCATGGAACAAAATAACCGTGAACCTGCCTTTCCAAACAGGTGTGAATAATAAACTTCACTATAGATTAACCTCTTCTGCTTATTCTTTCTCAATGGATTATTTTGCCATTACCTATGGTGCGTATTACGACAATCATTTTCCAGCTGAAAGCGTATTCTTAAATATAGAGGATAGCTATCTTGGAAAAACAGAAAATATTAGCATTTTCCCAAATCCAGCAAAAGATATTGTAAAGATAAAAGGTAATTTCAAAAAATGGGAATTACGATCCTTGAATGGACAATTAATAAAATCGGGAAATACAAAAACGATAAACGTGCAAGATTATCCTGCCGGATTGTATTTTTTGAAGGTGGATAATAAAGTTATTAAACTAATGATTCAATAATGAGAGCAATATCACAGATAAATATAAAACAGGTCGCAATACTCTCCTTGGTATTATTACTTTCGATTAATATTAAGGCACAAGACCGCCCCAATATTTTATGGTTAAGCTGCGAAGATATAAGTCCTTACCTTGCCATGTATGGCGATTCTACCGCTAATACACCAAATTTGGATAGACTAGCAAATGAAGGTTATGTATTTACCAATGTATTCGCTACGGTAGGCGTTTGTGCCCCTACCCGTTCGTCAATTATCACAGGTATGTATCCTATTTCCATTGGTACTATGCATATGCGAACAGGTAATGATGTGATGAGTTGGGGAAACAGAACTTACCCTATAAAAGGTAAAGCTCGAGATATTAATGGTGATCCTGTTCCAAAATACTCAGCCGTGATTCCCGATTATGTTAGGTGTTTTACCGAGTACCTTCGCGATGCAGGTTACTATTGCACCAATAATCAAAAGACAGATTATCAATTTGCTGCTCCGGTTACCGCTTGGGACGAGAATAACCCCAAAGCGCATTGGCGAAATACACCCAAAGGGATGCCATTCTTTTCGGTATTTAATGATGGCATTACACACGAATCACGCATGTGGAAAAACAAAAAACTCCCACAAACTGTAAATCCTGATTCAGTACCCTTGCCTATTTACTTTCCTGAGGATTCCATAGTGCGCCAAGATGTAGCAAGAAACTATTCGAACATCGAAATTCTGGATCATAATATTGGTAAAAAACTTAAGCAATTGGAAGAAGATGGCTTATTGGAAAATACCATTATCTTTTTCTGGTCTGACCATGGCGGACCTTTGCCACGAGGAAAGCGTTTGCATTACGATTCAGGGCTACGTATGCCTCTTATTATTCGTATTCCTAAAAAATGGCAAAAGCAATTTAGCTATTTGCCTAAAAGAGATGATGAGCTCATTTCTCAAGTAGATTTTGCTCCAACTATTTTGTCATTGGCAGGCATTCCTATTCCTGATTATATGCAAGGTCAAGCTTTTATGGGTAAACAACGAGCAGACTCTGCACGTAAATATGTATATGGCTCCAGCGATCGTTTTGATGAGTTCACCGACCGTATTCGCACAGTACGTGATAGTCGTTTTTTATATGTTCGCAATTACCACCCCGAACTACCTTCATATAAGGATATTGGCTACCGCAAAAAGATGGATATGATGAATCAAATGCTATATTTACATTCAATGGGATTACTTAACCGTGATCAAAATTATTGGTTTCGATTAAAGAAAACCCCTGAAGAATTATACGACTGTGAGAAAGATCCTGAGAATTTGCATAATCTGATTTACGACCCAAAGTATCAAGATAAAATAGCCGAATTAAGAGGTGCTATGGACAAATGGCTTGAGGAAGTTGGCGACAAAGGAGCTATTCCTGAAAAGCAATTATTCCTGCAAATGTGGCCCAATGGTGTGCAACCCATTACAGAAAAGGCGATTGTTAAAGTAAATCATAGAAAAGTGGAATTGTCGTGTAATACAAAAGGAGCAACCATAGGCTACATCGTGAGTGATAAAGATTTTACTCCAGACCTGAATTCTGGGTGGACTCATTATTATAAGCCATTTAAAATAAAAAAAGGACAATTCTTATATACTATCAGTCAGCGAATTGGTTATAAAGAAAGCGAAATTATAAAAGTACATTTTTAGATTATGAATGAGAGAGTAAAAAATATAATATCTGTCGCACTATTTTCCATAGTAAATATACATTTACTATTTGCACAGAATCTTCATGTAGCAACCAATGGCTCCGATGCTTCGGGGAATGGTAGTATAAATAATCCCTATGCAACTATTACCAAAGCCGCCAAGTATATCAAAGCTGGAGATACCGTTTTTGTACATCAAGGGGTGTATCATAATGAGA
>QNXT01000068.1 GCA_003973505.1 Bacteroidota bacterium | reverse complement strand
AAAAAATGGGGCTAAAGCCCAAATTTGTACTGAATCATTAGGCGGGGCATTAATGCCCCCGCCTAATGAAATTGCCAGATTACGTGGGCTTCAGCCCAAACATAAATTAAAATTTATTATTTGTGAATAAAGAGTAGTAACCTAAAGGGAATCAAAAAGTAAAAAATGAATCTAATTTTTTCCTTGGTTTCTCCCTTTAGGGTTGAGGTGAAAAACCATTGAAAAAGGGGTGAGGAATAAAACTTAACCCTTAAAACAAACTATTTTTTAATATAAAAACTAGGTGTGGTAATCACATTGCTCTTATGTAAAGCTCGATCAACAATATACAATTCGTAACGAATACTATCTGCATTCGACATGATGTTATTGATGAATAATTCAATTTGAATTTCTCCTTTGATGCCCAATTCAGCTAAATTAGGTTCGATATAAGGAATACGTGAATTATTTGTAATTGGTAAATCAATTTTTACAAAAGTATCTCCCTGTAATTCATAATAATCAATAAAGAAATTATAATAGTATTCCCCATTTACATTATAAGGCGGGAGCGTATCACTATTTCTGAGACCAATATCACCATCGCCATCGGTAAAAGTTATGGTGAGATAAGCTTTATCATCAACACCCGTTGAATTGGGAATTTTCTCAAATGATTTATAGGCTATCTCAGGAGTAATGGGGTAGGTTTCAGGTTTTTTACATGAAGAAACAAAAATCCCCATAAGCATAACGAGCAGTAGCCAATTTCCGTAAAGTGGATTCTTCTTTTTCAATTTCATTCCCTATTAAATTTATTTGAACCATCAAATAATGCCCCAAAGAATTAATGTACCTTTGTGATACAAAATTATACAAATTTTCAATGCCTCATGTCGAATTCATTATCAGAATACCAAATACTTAAACAGTCGGTGTTTAGCATTCAGTCTGAACAAGACTTTAATGAAACGGCCATCCGAGCATTTTATTTTCAATATAATGAGATTCCTCTGTATCGAAAATGGGTCGATTATTTGAAGATAGACCCGAGCAATGTAAAGGAGTTGCATCAAATTCCCTTTTTGCCAATTCGGTTTTTTAAGGAACATAAAATACTACGAGCAAATACAAAAGCGGAAATTGTTTTTAGTAGTAGTGGCACTACAGGAATGCAAAGAAGCAATCATTTTGTTAGCGATCTTAGTATGTACGAAGAATCTTACCGTAAATCCTTCGAGTATTTTTATGGCTCCATTTCCAATTATGTAGTACTTGCCTTGCTTCCGTCATATATGGAACGCGAGGGCTCATCGCTTATATATATGGCTGAGGATTTTATTCGTAGCTCAAAACATCAAGAGAGTGGATTTTATTTGAATGAACAAGACGAACTGATAAAGATGTTGAATAATTTGAAGGAGGAATGAAGGAGGAAAATAAAAAGGTACTCCTTTTGGGTGTGAGTTTTGCTTTATTAGATTTAGCCGAAAATTTCAAATTGAATTTCCCGGAGCTAATCATAATGGAAACCGGTGGAATGAAAGGCCGAAGAAAAGAAATGGTTCGGGAAGAATTGCATGCGATATATAGAAAAGGTTTTAGTGTTGAAAATATTCATTCTGAATATGGTATGACAGAATTACTCTCACAAGCCTACTCAAAAGGGAATGGAATTTTTGAAACTCCTCCTTGGATGAAAATCCTAATTCGCGACACCAACGATCCTTTGAGCTTGATTCCAAATAAGCAGAGTGGAGGTGTAAATGTAATCGACCTTGCAAATCTAAATTCTTGTTGCTTTATCGCCACCCAGGATGTTGGAAAACGCTTTGAAAATGGTCGTTTTGAAATATTAGGTCGCTTCGACCATAGCGATGTGCGTGGTTGTAACCTATTGGTTTTATAGTTTGGCAAAGTAATTGCAAAGCCATGCGCTGAAGTCAATTTTTTTAAAATATTTACGCATATTAAAACATGAGTATAGTCTAAAATCAAAAGCCTTATGAAAAAAATCTATCTACTGCTCATAATCTCACTTTTATGGGTACCCATGAGTGCACAGAAGAATGTCAATTCAAAAATAGAAAAAGTAACGGTCTTCTTATCAGGAGCCCAAATCTATCGAACAGCCAGTTCTTCACTCAAAAAAGGAAGATCCGAAGTTGTGTTTTCTGGATTGAGCACCCACTTATTAGCCAATACTGTGCAAGTGAAAGGCAAGGGTAATTTTACCATTATGTCGGTTCATCACCAAATCAATTATTTGAAAAAAGCAAAGCTCGATAAACGCATCAAACAAATGCAGGATTCGGTGGTATTGTTAACCAATGAGAAGAATTTGCAGCAACAATTCTATAATGCTCTAAATCAAGAGCAGCAAATGCTTTTGGAGAATAAGTCTATTGGAGGATCTAATACAGGAGTGGATGTTGCCAATCTAAAAACGATGGCCGATTTCTACCGTAGTCGATTGAAGGATATTTACACACGCATGTATGATATTAATATGGAGAATGCCAAGAGAAGTAAAAAAATCGCCTTATTAAATCAACAGATTCAACAATTTAGAGCCAATTACCAAACTGCAGTGAGTGAAATTGTGCTTGACTTGGATGTGAAGGAGGCTACTCAGGCTAAATTCGATTTCTCGTATATTGTTACGAATGCAAGTTGGTATCCACAATACGATATTCGTGCTGAGGATGTACATCACCCTATTCAGTTGCATTATCGTGCAATGATTCGACAAAATACAGGAGTAGCATGGAAGAATGTGAAGCTTACCGTTTCCACAGGAAACCCGAACAGTAATAGCGTTATTCCACAAATGAATCCATGGTATTTAAATTACTATCTTAATACGCCTCATCGGAAAATGTCAAGAAAAGAAAAATCAGCACAATATGAATATGAGGTGTCGCAAGATGATGAAGAACCAACTGAAAGTGTAGCTATGGAGGTTACCGCTAGTCCAGTTTATAAATCGTTAAGTAATGCGAGCAATTCATCAAATTATACTACAGTACAGGCAGGGCAAACGACCACTCTATTCAATATTAGCATTCCCTATACTATTCCATCAACCAACAAAACGGTAAATGTTAAAATTCAGAAAGTGGAGTTGCCATCAGACTATCGATATTATTGTATTCCTAAACTTTCTTTAGATGCTTTCTTACAAGCACGCATTACAGGTTGGGAGGAGTTGAATTTACTTGCTGGAGATGTAAATGTATTTTTTAATGGAACCTATGTGGGTAAATCATATATAAATCCACAGAATTTAAGTGACACTTTGGATATATCATTAGGTAAAGACCAAAATATTATTGTTAAACGCACAAAGATAAAAGATAAAACGGGTAAAATTGTATTAGGAAGCTCGAAGAAAATGAATGTAGGTTGGGAAATTAGTATTCGAAATAATAAATCTGAGAAAATCAATATTACATTCAAAGACCAGTTACCTCTTTCTCGCATTGATGAAATAGAAGTAAAGCTAAATGAGAAAGATGGTGCTAAGTATGATGAAGAGATGGGATTCTTAACTTGGGACTTGGAAATTGGACCTAAAAAATCCGTTGTGAAACGCTTTGATTATACGGTAAAATATCCCAAGAAATATGTACTATCAAATCAATGGTAGCGTGGTAAACTTAGCAAATAAAACAAAAGGGCTTCATTGTATATGGAGCCCTTTCTATTTTGAATATATCAGTACTGTTTACAATACTTTAACCACCTCTTCGGCATGGTCAAAAATGGTTTTCACCATTTCTTGCCAACGCTTAGGAAACAGCTTTCTACTTTCTTCAGTAGCCTTTGGTCCAAAAGCAGATTGCATGATTGCTCCGGGATTTACAGCAAGTCCGGGATTATAACTTAATTCAACACTTGCCCCTGTATCTAAGCGTGTAAAACGAACATTCCCTTGCATATTTACACCATAGAATAAAAGATTTCGGCGATTGTATTTCCCACCTAAGCCCCCAAATCCGGTATTGGTGGTTGCTCCTGTAATATTGCTATAAACCGAGCCAAAAACACCGGTGTTACCGTCTTCCAAACGATCCTTTATTTCTACCTTAATATTTCCTCTTTGAGGAATCTCATTTTTATAAAGAGTTTTCAATCCAATTTGAGTCATAAGATATGCTCCACTCACAACAGCACAGCTATGTCCAGCCATTTTTACAATCTCAAGGTAAGAAAATTCAAGCATTCCATCTTCATTGGTTCCCAATAAAGCACTGAGTTCGTCTTGTAAAATGATAGTCGGTATTTTATCAAAAAATTCAGGATATTTCATCATTAGTGTTTTAGAAATTCATAATATGGAACAAAGATAGTCCATAAGCTGATGTGGATTTTAAATAAAAAAGAATATTTACTGACTAGCTCTTTCATATCCTTTCTATAAATTAATAGTTCGTTATATTTTTTATCTTATTGATAGATAGAATTTTGCAAAATTTGCCATTTACATTAATCTTTAGAATATCAGACAGTTGCATTTTAATGAAGAAAACTTTTGGAAAGTTTACCAAAGTATTGATAAATAATACTAATCCATTTTTAAATTACTGTAATTCCAACTATTATAAATTTCAAAAAGGAAGTTTGTAACATTTACAGGGGCATAGCGTCATAAGCTCATAACATATGTTACAGACAATTAATCGAAACGAATTATTAAAAATATATAGACATGACCAAATTTTTCCTAATAAATATCTTAGTATTATTCAGCATAGCTGTTAGTGCGCAATCTCAAATCACAATTAAAACAGGTGATTTTTCCTCCTTTGAAATCAATCAACCCATCGATATCTACATTCACCAATCGGATAGTAGCTATATACAAGTGAAAGGGAATGATGTTCAACGCAACAATATAAATGTCAATAATAATAATGGATCACTCAAAATTTCCATTCACGGATCGGCAAATATGAATGCTCAATACCATATTTACAGTAAGCAATTTGATAAGATAACTTTAAGTGGAGCTTCGGAACTTCATACCATAGGCCAAATAAGTGGAAACACTTTATATCTCAATCTGAGTTCAGCTAGTGACAGCAAATTAAATCTGAATTATATAAAGCTAAAAAGCGTGCAAACAGGAGCTTCCGACGCATGGGTGTATGGAAAAGTGGATAGCATGATTATAAATATCAGTGGTGCAAGCGATTTTGATGCTTATGGAACGAAAAATACTTATACAAAAATTATTGCCAGTGGATCGAGCGATGCAAATGTAAATCCAGACAGCACCTTAATAGCCAGCCTTAGTGGCGCCAGTGAATTAGCCTTCAAAAAAGAGCCTGCGTTTAAATCCATTAATTCGAATGGTGCATCGGAATATGGACAAAAAACGAATACCAGTGATGGTATCGAGTTGAATAATATGTCTGTTTATGAAGAAGGAGATACCATCCGCATTG
>QNXT01000062.1 GCA_003973505.1 Bacteroidota bacterium | reverse complement strand
TTTTAATAAAAGCTTGGCAGCCTTGCAGCAGATTCTATTTGGATTTGAAAGCGGCATCCCTACCGACTTAATCTCCATCGATGTACGTGACGCACTCTACCACCTGGGCAGTATCACCGGGGAAATAACGAATGATGAGCTTTTGGGAAATATTTTCGGCAAGTTTTGTATTGGTAAATAATAAAACCACTTAAAAAAAGCATATTTGCCAAATTGTGATAGAGAATTCGAAAAAGAAATTGCTGATAATTCTCATTATAGAGAAAAAATAATTACCTTTGATACTATCATATGATACTATCATAAAATGAAGCCACCTTATACCATAACAGAAAACATACTGCAACTCGTTGTTTCTATATCCGAAAAACTGGGGGTAATAAATGCTACACATTTACATAAACCACCTACAGAACTTAGGAAAAAGAATCGTATTAAAACCATACAAGCTTCTTTAGAGATTGAAGGGAATACGCTTACAGAAGAACAAATCACAGCTTTATTAAATAATAAACGAATATTAGCACCACAAAAAGATATTGTTGAAGTTCGAAATGCAATCAATGTTTATGAGCAATTGGACAGCTTTAATCCAATGCAATTACAAGATTTGAAGAAGGGTCATGCTATCTTCATGCATTCATTAATAGAAGATGCGGGAAAACTACGAACGAAGAATGTAGGTATCGTTAAAGGCAATAAAATTGAGCACATTGCTCCCAATGGTTCTATGGTTACCGGATTGATGAATGATTTGTTGACCTACCTAAAAGAAGATAAAGACATTATACTTATTAAAAGTTGTGTATTTCATTATGAACTTGAGTTTATACACCCTTTTTTAGATGGAAACGGCAGGATGGGCAGACTTTGGCAAACCCTGATTTTAATGCAACAATACCCCGTATTTGAATACTTACCCATTGAACTACTGATAAAAGAGAATCAACAAGCATATTATAATGCTTTGAGCAAGTCGGATAAATTAGGCCATTCTACGCCATTTATTGAATTTATGCTTGACCTAATCTTACAATCATTAGAGCAGCTCATTAATAGCCAGAATAGAACCCTAACTGTAAAAGACAGGATAGAACTATTCAAAGATAAAATTAAAGAGGCTGAATTTAGCCGTAAAGACTACTTACTATATTTTAAGGAAATTAAACAAGCAACAGCCAGTAGAGATTTAAAATGGGCTGTGAATGAAAATATTTTACTTAAATTTGGCAACAATAGATTAACAAAATACAAGTATAATTCTTGATTTATTACTAGTTTAGCTTGTCGTATTTAGATGACATTTACATCCTTTTACAAGCTTAATCAACTTAAATACTAACAATTACAAGAAAGTTGCTTTATGCAATGGGGAACAACAAAACATAATGGAAGAAAACAAAAAACATATTTGTCCAAATTGTGATAAGGAATTCGATAAAGATTTCGCCTATTGTCCCCATTGTGGTCAGAAAAACAGCAAACAGAGAATTGGGTTAAGAGATTTTATCTCCGACTATTTAGCGGCAAACTTTAATTTTGACTCTAAAATCTTACTTACACTCAAACTTCTTTTATTCAAACCCGCTTTTCTTACCAAAGAGTTTTTCAAAGGAAGGCAAACAAAGTACATTCCTCCCATTCGTTTATATCTATTTATTAGTCTGGCTTATTTTTTCATATTCAGCATTGGACTTCCTTCAGCCAATGATTTTGTTGATAACAATGAGGAAAATACAACGGCTGACTCCACTAAGATGGCAATAGAAAATAATATAAGCTTAGATTCAACAGGCTTTAATCTGAGCTTTGGAACTTCTCCTAGTGAAGTTGCCGATACAAGTCATAGTGCTATTGGCGATTACTTTCAGAGTAAGTTTGATTTATTGGATTCGGAAGTTGGCGAAGCCCAAATGTATGAAAACATTAAAAAGTATATTTCTACGGGCATGTTTTTTCTTTTACCCTTTGTCGCACTTATTTTGTCCTTAGTCTTTTTTAGAAAAAAATTCTACATCGAAAACCTGCTTTTTGCGGTTCATCTACAGTCTGCCATATTTCTGATAGGTACATTTTTCAGTATTATACAATTATTCTTCGACACAAGCTGGATTATAGTTGTTGAGCTTATAATATTTGTTGCCACTACTTTTCTTTGGATTAAAAACTATTATGAACTCACTGTTTGGCAAACAATTGGCAAACAACTTCTTTTTTACATTGCCTATTTCATAATCTTTATCATTTATATCATTAGCTTGATTTTCTTTAGCATTATTCTATTATAAACCTATGAGTATCCTTCACTATTTTGGTAACGACCCCGACAAACGAGCACAATTTATTTTCAATTTTATTGCTCCTGTATATGGTTTTGTAGATTCTGGTTTGCAAAAGAGTTTTAGCATATCCGCTGAATTACTCAATAAGGAAATCCCCTTAAAAGGCTTAAAAATACTTGATGTTGGATGCGGAACCGGAGCTTGGTTAACAAGTCTGTCGAAATATAATCCTGCAGTATGTGTCGGAGTTGACTTTAGCGATAAAATGCTAAAAGAAGCCAAAGAAAAGCATCCGAACTTTCGATTCGAAAAAGCGAGAGCCGAAGATTTAAGCATCTTCAAAGACAATGAATTCGACATCGTTACCGCATCCTACGTGCTTCATGGAGTAACTAAAGAACCCCGTTCAGCCATGCTTAAAGAGATGAAACGTGTGGCAAAACAATTTGTCATTATCCACGATTTTTATGGCAAAACGGCCGCCTTTGTACAATTCTTAGAGTTTATGGAACGGTCGGATTATAAGTATTTCAAAAAGCATTTCCATCAAGAAATGAAAAACCACTTTTCTGAGAATAAATTAATTGACACGAAAACGGGTACAGGTCTTTACATTGGTAAAGTTTCATCATAAATCACACATCCATGAAAACAATATTTCTAAGTATACTTTTTTCTTTACTTTTCTATATCGTTCATGCTCAACAACATTCCTACGATTTTCTAGTAAATCAATACTGTCAGACTATCCACAAAATTGATTTTGAGAAGTATAATAAGAAAGAATTACTGCAACTGAATACGGATATTGGCAAAGAACTTCGCACACAACATGCCGACACCATTGAATTTATTATACGAAATATCGAATCAACGAATGATAGTATTACGCAAATGCAAGCGCTAAGCATTTACAGCAAACACTATCTGCACGATATTATTTACCATTGTAATGAGTATCTAAAACTAAATCGTGCCTTAGTTCAAAAATGCCCTCCCGAAACTAAAAGTTTACAATACATCACGCTTCGCATAAACACCTATCTAAGTAAACATTCGGAATATACACCCCAGCAAATACTTGATTCTGCAGGAACAAAAATATTTGAATATAACAACGAAATACCCGAACAAGTTGAAAAAGACTATAACTTTCAATTTATTCATCCTAAGCTTGTTATCGACTATCTACTACATCATAGCGATGCATTTATGAGAGCTTGGCTTTATCGTCAAAGCATGAAACTTTTTGAATGAGCCTACTAATATTCTACTTATTGAAAATTCCCTTCAGAAAATGAACTTTTCAAGAATACACAAATAAAAATTTACTCTACTTTTGCAGCTTCAAAATTGAAAATAGATGACAGTATTAAAAGGCATTCAAAAAGCAATTAACGGGGTTTTAGATTTTTTCTATCCGCCATTTAAATCGTTTTTGCCAAAAGAAACCTACCGTTATGCTGCTACGGGAGGAGGAAACCTTGTATTAGACATTCTTTTATACTTTGTTTTTTTCCATTTTGTACTCAATCAGCAAGATCTAAATTTAGGGTTTATCGTTATTTCCCCACATATCGCAGCTTTTCTAATGGTATTCCCCATTACTTTTTCTACGGGTTTTCTATTGGCAAAATACATCACTTTTACGCAATCGCGACTTCGAGGCAAAAAACAGCTTATGCGTTACGGATTAACCGTTTTGGGTTCCATTATACTCAACTACATTCTACTTAAGTTTTTC
>QNXT01000112.1 GCA_003973505.1 Bacteroidota bacterium | reverse complement strand
CTTCTTTTTTTCGTAATTAAAGAAATCAGCCACTTTCATAGTAAGTCCTAAATATTCATCATCGGCACTGCAAAGCACCACGATATCGGCTTCTGCTTCAAGGGCAGCTTTTGCTCCTTGCTCAGGAAACTCAAAACCTTCGTTATCTATAATCTCATAACCTGCTCCGGCAAAGAAGTTGGATACAAAACCCGATCGTGCTTTGCGCATGGCGAGATTACCAAAAGTCAATAAAAACACTTTGGGTCGCTTTCCTCCATTTTTCACATGAATCTCTGTATCCAAACGCACTTTCTCGAAAGCCTCCGCAGCTCGGTAGCGACGAATTCCATCAAAATCAGGTTTTACTTCACGCTTAATATTGTCAAGCATGGTCTCCAATTGATTTGGGAATTGATTGGTTCCCAGAATATCTTTTTTACGACTTGCAACAGCTTGGTCTTTCTTTTGAGCGGAAAGCTCGATTTGCTCTTTAATAAATCCACTTTCCATCGCTTTGGCATAACCGCCCATATCATCAATTTTAAGAAATAAATCCCAAGCGGCTTGTATTAGCGAATCGGTAAGATGCTCAATATAATACGAACCCGCAGCAGGATCAACCACCTTATCGAGATGCGCTTCTTCCTTAATAACAATCTGCTGATTACGGGCTACACGCGAAGCAAATTCGTTCTCGGTATTATACACATTATCAAAGGGTAAAATAGTCATGGCATCAACACCGGCAATTCCTGCCGACATACCTTCGGTGGTAGTCCTCAGCATATTTACATAAGGGTCGTAAAGCGTTTTATTCCAATTGGCTGTAACGGCATGAATATAAGCTTTGGCCTGTTCTTTTTTCACTCCAAAAGCCTCTGCAATATGAGCCCAGAGGTATCTTACAGCACGGAATTTGGCAATCTCCATAAAATAGGAAGACCCAATGGCAAAATGGAAACTCATAAAAGGATTTATACTATTTGCATCCATTCCACGCTCGGTAAGTTGAGCAAAATATTCACTTCCTGCAGCCATGGCAAAGGCTAATTCCTGAACCGTTGTGGCTCCTGCATTATGATAATGCGATGCATTTACACTCAAAACCCGGAAAGCAGGCAAGTCAGACTTAGCAATATTTAGCAATTCAATCAGTTCCGATATATTCTGATCCAGACTCTCGTAATATTTTCCATGAATTAGATAATAACCCAATGAATCGAAACTCAAAGAACCCTTCACCTTTTTGGCATCAAATTTATTTGCTTTTATAAATTCAATTATCCATTTTGCGAGATCAAGATAATTCTTCGAAGCTCGAAAGTTGATAGATACTTCTTCCAAATTTATTCCATGAAGAAGAACGGAAAGCGATGCAAGGTCAACGATTTCCTTAGCATCAAAACTTAGCCCTACGGCTCCTCGTTTTATAGCTTCTTTAGCAAGTTGATTTGCCTCCACAGGAACGGTGGCATAAATCTTTTGGCGAACTTCCCAATCGTTTACATCCTTTGTAGCACGCACAAATGGAAAACTATTGGGTGGTACATCAAGATAATCTACCTCCTCGCGTTGATTCTCACGATAAAATGGCTGCACTTCAAAATTTTCGTTACGCCAAACCAATTTTTTATTGAAATCGGCTCCTTTGAGGTCAGCGGTAATTTTAGCCATCCATTGCTCGGTACTAATGGGTGGAAACTCCTCAAACAGCCTTTTATTCTTTTGTTTTTGATCCATGATCAACTATTTTAAGTTTCTAAATAGGCGGTAAATTTACTATAAATATGAATAAGATTCATATTATTGTTATTTTATTAACACAATATCTACTTGATAAAAATCAAGAAATGCTATTTCTATAATCTCTGCTGGGAAAAGTTCTATTTTGAAAAAATAATACTTTGTGAATCTTTGTGTCTTAGTGGCAAGATACTAAATAATAGCCACAAAGGCACGAAGGCTCTAAGAAACACTAAGCCTATCCCACCACCTTACACCTACAATACACACATAGTCACAAATAATAAACTCCGATGGAGTTATTAGTTACAACCCATCAACAATCCCCAGCAAGGTAGCAACCAAAGACGCTCCCAATTTTATAGAGCGCTCGGGAGACCAACCGAAATCGGCATCGGGAATATTATTGTTTTGCTTAAAGGGCATTTCCAGTGTTTGGGATAAACAATGAAACTCTTCTCCCAAATTTTTGGAGCAAATCATTAGATTGGCTGTTCCCGGCTCATTCTTTGGATAGCCAAACTCGTCTTGCAAATCGGGATTGATGGTTTTCCATATTTGCATAAATTGATCGGTAAGTTCACTTAGTTTTTTATCGAATGAAGGAATGCCTTCGATACCCGAAATAAACACATAGGGAAGTCCTTCGTCGCCATGCACATCGAGGTTAAAGTCCATGCCTATTTCCTTCATTTTTTGCTTTACATAAAACACCTCAGGGCTATTCTCAATACTTGGATTCGCCCATTCCCTATTGAGGTTTACGCCCTTGGCATTTACTCTAAGATTTCCCAAAATACTTCCATCAATATTCATATTTGGAACGAGATATAAGTTTGCTTTTTTAAGAAGTGCCGTACTACTTGCATCCTCTTCGTCCAATAACCGACTAATAAGCCCCAACATAAACCATTCGGCCATAGTTTCTCCAGGATGTTGTCGGGCAATTACCCAAAGCTTTTTCTTATTTTGATCCTCATCACCAATGCGAAGAAAGTCAATGGGTCGGCCTTGGGTGGTTTCACCGATGCTTTCAAGACTACATCGTGGCGATTGCTGTGCCTGATTAATTAAATCCAAATGTTGCTCATAGGTAAATGGAGCAAAATAGGCAATATACACCGTATCGAACTCAGGCGTAAATTCCATGCTTAGGGTTTTGCCATCGTAGGTTGTGGGAATTTGAAACCAGGTTTCACGATCGTAGGAAGCACGAGCCTGATAAGATTCCCAACCCTCAGTATAGGCTGCATCACCGGCATTTATAATATGCAATTTGCATGGCTGCGACTTTGCACCTTGCATCCGAAAATAAAACCATTGTAAGAAATCGGAATGCGTGTCTTTTTCAATCTTTAACTGTATATTATTATGGTCTTCAACATTGACAACTTCGATGTTGCCTGCGTCAAAAGTGGAGGAAATACTGATGCTCATGGTTTCTTTAATTTGGTTTTACTAATGGAGATCTTCTCGAATGGTCAAAACTAATACAATAATTTTTAGGGTCAATTTTTATTTGCCCAGGGCAAACGCATCTTAATCTATGAAAAACTTCGGCATATTTAAAACTTACGTTAGCTGAAAGAGATAATCTATTTAGCCTAATATTCAAGTAGATAAATGTATTTTTGAAGAGTTCCCCCTTAGAAAAGGGGGAGTGTGATAGCCTGTGCGTAAGCAGGGGGATTGATTATTACTCTACAGTTTCTTCGTCATAAATCCCCCTACCTAGCGCTATCCTGCGCACCCCCCTTTTTCAAAGGGGGAGCTAGTTTGCCCTGATATTCTACTAGTTAAGTGTATTAATAAAGAACTCTACTTTGGAGACTATCTCTACCTTCGGGAGACAGGTGCCGATTAGGTAAAATGGATGGTATTATAGGATTAATATTTCTAGACTATAGATTAAATAACATAAGACTTTTAATAGAATTTAGAGCGTTTACCCTGATTATTTGCCAAAAGATATATCAAAGGTTTTATTATTGGAAGGGGGGGAGGACGATTTTTTTTGCCTTGATCGCTATATATCGGGATGATTCATTTTTGTTCAAGCAAAGATGAATACAAATAAATTAGTTGCTATTCAGTATGATGAAACCTAGTAACCTGAGTTCGACGTAAGATGTCACTCACAGAAAGTCAATAGCGGGCCAGATTTGCTGCTAAATATCACGAAGTTATAGCGGGCTATTACGAGTGGTATTTAGTGCGAAGATGGTTTGCTATTGACTTTTTTATATAAATTTCGATAATTAGCTTATATACTTCCCCAAATATACTCGAATTATCTCGATAGT
>QNXT01000225.1 GCA_003973505.1 Bacteroidota bacterium | reverse complement strand
TACGAATGTGAACTTTGTTAGTATGGAAGGTGATACCATCAATGTGCGTACTTATGAGCGAGGGGTTGAGGACGAAACTTTGGCTTGTGGAACAGGAGTTACAGCTGTTGCCATTGCTGCTGCCTTAAAATTTGGAACTGTTAAATCGGAATACAAACTCCATGCTTTAGGTGGTGATTTGAATGTTCAATTTGAAAAGGAGGGTGATGTGTTTAAGAATATTTGGCTAAAAGGTCCTGCGGTTCATGTGTTTTCAGGCGAAATAGAACTATGATAAATAGCGAAGTGTATATTCGTAAACCCATCCTTGATGATGTGGATTTCATGCTTCAGTTGGAAAATGATAGGGAACTGTGGAAGGTGAGTCAAACTACTGTGCCTTTTACTGAAGAAGAGATTGTTGATTTTATCGTAAACAATAAGCATGATCTTTTTGAGGAATTGCAACTCCGATTAATGATTGTTTTGAAAAAAGATAATCGTCCCATTGGCACTTTGGATTTGTTTCAATTTGATAAGAAAAAAAATAATGCAGGGGTTGGGATTAGTATTTCAAAAGCCGAGCGAGGGAAAGGTTTTGCTTCCCAGGCCATGTCTTTGTTTTTAGAATATGCATTCTCGGACTTAAATCTTGATGAATTATATTGTACCATTTTTACAGATAATTATGCAAGTATTGCCCTATTTGAATCGCAAGGCTTTCGGAAACAGCGATTGATGAAAAATTATATTCGTTATCAAGGGAATGAATATGATGTATATTTTTACAGCCTAAAACGAATAGATTTTTATGAGCAAAGGAATAAGTAAAAAAAGATTATTTGTTTATACACTTATTGCGCTTCTATTAACGGTTGGGAGTTTTGCGGCGATATATGTATATAAGGAGTTTTCGAAACCCATAATTGACTTTCATGGAGCAAAACGTGTTGAGTTAATTATTCCAACGGGAAGTGATTTTGATTATGTAAGCAAAGAGTTAAAGGAGTTGGGCGTTTTGACTGATGAACAGCTTTTTAGAATAATGGCTAAAAAGAAGAATTATCAAAATAAGGTAAAGGCGGGTAAATATGTTTTGCAGGATAAAATGACAGCAAATGCCTTAATTAATATGCTTCGTTCGGGTAATCAGCCAGAGCTTACATTTACTTTTAATAATATTCGTTTTGTGGACAAGTTGGCAGGTTTGGCTGGTAGAAAGTTGGAATTGGATTCGGCGGATTTAAGCAAACTTTTTCATGATGATGCTTATACAGATCAGTTTGGCTTTAATAATCAAACCATTATAGCAATGTTTATTCCCAATACTTACCACTTTTATTGGAATACCTCTGCCGATCAGTTTATGAAACGCATGTTTGACGAGTATAATAAGTTTTGGACAAGTGCAAGGGTTAAGAAAGCCAATGAGATGGGCTTGAGTAAGTTGGATGTTAGTATTCTTGCTTCAATTGTTCAGGAGGAAACCAATAAGACCGAAGAGATGTCGCGTATTGCCGGGGTGTATATCAATCGTTTGCATAGAGGGATGTTATTGCAAGCCGACCCTACTGCACGTTTTGCTTATGGTGATTTTAGTGTAAAACGCGTAACCTTTAATTATACTAAAATAGATTCGCCATATAATACATATATGTACAAAGGTTTGCCTCCGGGACCCATCTGTATGCCTAATCCAATCACGATTGATAAGGTGTTGAATTATGAAAAGCATGATTATTTGTTTTTTTGTGCAAAGCCTGATAACTCGGGTTTACATGCTTTTGCAAAAACGAATGCTGAACACAATAGGAATGCAAAAGCTTATCACGATTATTTAGATAAACATAGAATACGTTATTAAGCTGAACTTTATTTAAATTATGGGTAATTTATTCTATACCAAAAGATTACTTGTTAGGATAGAATAAGGTTTTTGGTTTATGCTGGAACATTAAAGAGTAAATCGAGCTCGCATACTTCCCAAGAAAATACTGTTTTGCATAGGATTCATGGCAGGTTTAATAATATACATAAGACCAGGAGTGAATGCAATTCGTTTCGATAATTGAATGCGGTAAAAGCTTTCGATTACATATTGATCCTCGAGCTTCTGTCCGAAGGTGTCAGCATTGGGACGTCCCCAACTAAAACCAATTCCAAATTGATGACCGTCAGGTTTGGGTTGATACCCGATACCTGTACTTACAGCGGCTTCCAATAGGCTTTCGCCTTTTTCAGTATAACTAGCTTTAAAGAATGGCAACCATTTTTTGTTGATGTATTTAGTGGCCGAAAAAACCATTCCCCATCCCCAGCCGGTACCAAGCTCGCGATTATTGTCGCGATGCCATATACTAAGGTGGATATTATCTAAAAACACATATTCTTTGGCTGAAGTATAGCCAATTTCAGCATGCTTAAAGAATTCATATTTAGTGAAGGTTTCGAATCCTCGAAATATTAATGTTGGGTCAGAGTTTTGATCTCCAAAACCCGCAATGGCATAAATATGATCTGTAAGCCAAGCTCCAGCAGTAAGTCCAAGGTAGGCATCACCAGGTAGGGCTGTTGCTGATAAACCCGTAGTGAAGTTTAGATTGTTGAAATGAGCCCACGGACTTCCTAAGGCGTAAATATCGAAGAAATCAGTAGCATCGAAAAAACCAGCAAGTAAAATAAGTCGTCCTTTAACTAGCTTCTGTTTCCAATAAAGGTGCGTAGTGCGAAATCGATTATTATTGAATGTAACTCCAAAAATGCCCAAATTCCCCATATTCATACTCAAATCAATAACAGGGATAGTCGTGTATTTATGGCGATGCTCCAGCTTAAAAATAAAGGTTCCTGTATTATTGCTTCTTCGTCCAATTAATTCCCAGGCGCCATAAAAACGGAAAACCCCTCCCGCTGCCATGGGTTCGCCCATTTTAGAATTTGAACCCATATATAAGGAGTTGTAATCGAAGTCGAAATTTAAGCCAACCTTATTGTAAACTTTCTTCTTAAAATTGAAATAGGGGTTTAATACACTTAAATCAAAAATGGAAACTTTAACGCTATCGTCAACAGCTTCCCGATTTTGTGTTTGATCGTTACTGCCAAGATTGGGGCGATTCTTTTCAATTTCTGTGTTTTGTGCAAACGTGAATTGATAGAATGAAATAAATAAAACAATAATAAATAGTCGTTTACTTATATTAAGATGCATTTCAAAATTGATTTGTAAAATTAGGTTTCTATAACACGTTGCTAAATTAAACAAATAAGCCGTGCCGTGAATTATGAGATTTATGAAAATAGAAAGACGATTTGAACATTTTGTTTAGTGACAATGTGGCATTAAAAGAATAATGGCATAGATTCTGCTAAACGCAAGCAACAATATTGATATGTATATTAATTAAAATAAGAATGACAATGACACTACAAACTAATTTGCAGCATATTGAGACTGCTGCCGACTTAGAAAAACTAATTCAAGAAGAAGAAAATGTAATGGTATGCTGTGGCCGAATGGGTCCAATGTGTGTGCCAGTATATGCCATTATGGAAGATTTGGAGAAGAGTGGAAAATATGACCATGTTGCATTCCGCGATATGTTATTTGATAGCCCTGAGGCGCATATTATTCGTAACGCTCCTGAGTGCCGTGGTTTTATGGGACTTCCATTCACTGTTTATTATAAAAATGGAAAAATAGTACGTGCCACTTCAAGTATTCAAAATCTTGATATGGTTTTAGATATCTTAGATACTGAATTTGCTAAGTAATTCTTCAACTGAGAGTAAAACATAAGAGTTTCAATTTGTTTTGGAACTCTTTTTTTTATTGAATAGGGAGTTGTACTTTTGCAATACAATATTTTTTTAATCGCATAGCATTCAGTATTGAGTGAGATGTTTTTTGAGTTTTATTAGATAATTAGAGAAGCTATGAAAGCAAATTATGATGCAATAATAATAGGAGCCGGCCCTGCAGGTTTAACAGCAGGTATATATTTATCTAGAGCAAAAATGAAAGTTTTGATTTTAGATAGTGGAATGGCGGG
>QNXT01000326.1 GCA_003973505.1 Bacteroidota bacterium | reverse complement strand
TAGGGGAGGAATTGCTGTATTCGAAGTTAAATTAATTGATTTACTGTAGTGTACAGCCATTTCTTTTTATGTAATGTAAAAACAAACTTTATGATTAAAAAGATTCTTATTGCAAATCGTGGTGAAATAGCGATTCGTGTAATGCGTGCATGTAACGAGATGGGTATTAAAAGTGTGGCTGTTTTTTCGGAAGCAGACCGTACCGCAAAGCATGTGCAATATGCTGATGAGACCTATTTTATTGGACCATCACCATCAAGCGAAAGTTATTTGGTAATTGATAAAATTATCGAAGCTGCAAAACAATCGGGTGCCGATGCAATTCATCCAGGTTATGGTTTTTTATCAGAGAATGCTGAGTTTTCAGATCGCTGTAAGGAGGAAGGGATTATATTTATTGGACCTACCTCAGATGTTATTTCTGTAATGGGAGATAAAATTTCAGCTCGTAAAAAGATGATAGACGCGGGTGTTCAGGTTGTTCCTGGAACGAAAGAAAATCTTGAAACTGATGAAGATGCACTTCGTGTAGTAAAGGAAGTGGGCTTACCTGTGATGATTAAAGCTTCTGCTGGAGGTGGAGGAAAAGGTATGCGTTTGGTACGAAAAGAGGAAGATATTATCCCTGGAGTTCGTGCTGCAAAATCAGAAGCCTTAGCCGGTTTTGGCGATGATACGGTTTATGTGGAAAAATTCGTAGAGAATCCACATCATATTGAATTTCAGGTTTTAGGTGATAGTCATGGAAATGTTATTCATCTGTTTGAACGCGAATGTTCAGTTCAGCGTCGTCATCAGAAAGTAGTGGAAGAAACTCCATCACCTTTGATGACTCCTGAATTACGTGCCATTATGGGTGAGCAGGCTGTTATGGCAGCCAAGGCAGTAAATTATGTAGGTGCAGGAACGGTTGAGTTTCTTGTGGATGATGATTTGAATTATTATTTCTTAGAAATGAATACCCGTTTGCAAGTTGAGCATCCTATTACCGAAGAGGTAACAGGTGTGGACTTGGTAAAAGAACAAATTCGTGTGGCTGCGGGCCTTCCATTAAGTTATAAACAAGAAGATTTAAGTCAAAAAGGTCACGCCATTGAAGTGCGTATTTATGCTGAGGACCCTGATAATAACTTTATGCCAAGCCCTGGTGAAATTAAATACTTAAATGAACCATTAGGTTTGGGAGTTCGTCATGATGGATATGTGTATACAGGATTTAACATCCCTATGCATTACGACCCAATGATTTCGAAAGTGATTGTTTGGAACGATACTCGCGATTCTGCTATAGATCGTATGAAACGTGTTTTATCACACTATAAACTGACGGGTATTAAAACCAATATTCGATTTTTAGATCGTATCATGGAATGTGAGCCTTTTGTAAAAGGTAAATATAACACTCAGTTTATTGAAGAAAATGAAGATTTCTTGATGGAGCACGCTTCTGCAACCAAATTGGAAGAGGATATTATGATTGCAACCGTTTTCCTTCATCATATTGATCAGATGGGAATAGCAAGCAATGGTAATTCTGATACTAGCGAGTGTAAAACAACAAGTGCTTGGAAAACCTATGGTAAGAGTAAGGCTGTTGGTCGTTTTTAATCTTTTAATGAAAGAACTATGAAATTAGAAATAAATATAGGAGAACGTTGTGCCGAGGTTGAATTGCTTGACCGCAAAGGCAATTATGCATTCGTTTCGGTAGATGGAGAAGTGTATAAATTAGACTATCTCGAGTTACAAAAGGGAAACTATTCGGTTTTGAATAATCATATATCTTATAATTTGGAGGTGGTTGAAACTGATAAACCTAAGAAATATAAAGTGAGCAGAGAGTATAACCATTATGATGTGGAAGTAGTTGATGCTGAATCTAAGTATTTGAAAGCTCGTGGTAAAGGTGGAGGTGCTGAAGATGATAACGCCATTTCGTCGCCAATGCCAGGTAAAGTAGTGAAAATACTTGTTGAAGAGGGTGACGAGGTAGCTGCAGGAACCGCTGTGGTGATTGTGTCGGCCATGAAAATGGAAAGCGAGTATAAAGTGAAGCAAGACCGAAAAATTATTGAGGTTTGCGTAAAAGAAGGCGATAATATTGATGGTGGACAACCATTGGTTATTGTGGAATAATAAAGAACTTAAAGAATTGAAATTATGTTGACAAACGAAGATAAATATAAAAAGTTTGAAGAAATAAATGCCAAAGCGGAATTAGGTGGAGGCGAGGCTCGTATTGAAAAACAGCATGCAGCAGGTCGCTTAACAGCTCGTGAACGTATTGATTTATTATTAGACCCAGGAACCTTTGTGGAGTTTGACAAATTTGTGGTTCACCACTCTACCAATTTTGGAATGGAGAAAAACAAGTTTCTCGGAGATGGTGTTGTTTCGGGTTATGGAAAAATTGATGGCCGTTTGGTTTATTTGTATGCACAAGATTTTACAGTCTTTGGAGGTTCATTGAGCCGCAGTAATGCCAATAAGATTATCAAAGTGAGTAAATTGGCTATGAAAAATGGTGCGCCTATCATCGGATTGAACGATTCGGGAGGAGCACGTATTCAAGAGGGTGTACAAAGTTTGGCTGGTTATGCCGATATCTTTTGGTTGAATACCAAATCTTCGGGAGTAATTCCTCAAATCTCAGCTATTTTAGGTCCTTGTGCTGGTGGTGCAGTTTATTCTCCTGCTCTTACCGACTTTATTTTTATGGTTAAGGATTCAAGTTATATGTTTGTTACTGGTCCTGATGTGGTAAAATCGGTAACCAACGAAGAGGTAACTAAAAAAGAATTGGGTGGTGCTGTAACGCATAACACCAAAAGTGGTGTAGCTCATTTTATGAATGATGATGATGCAAGTAGCATTATGGCCATTCGTGAGTTGATGGCTTTTCTTCCTTCCAATAATATGGACGATGCACCACGGATTGCCAATAACGACCCTATAGACCGTAGAGATGAGAAATTAAATGATTTGGTTCCTGCTGATCCAAATAAACCTTATGATATCAAAGAGCTGATTCATTCGGTAGTGGATAATGGATATTTTTATGAAGTGCAGGAGCATTTTGCACAAAATATTGTAGTTGGATTTGGACGTATGGACGGTCGCTCGGTAGGATTTGTAGCTAATCAGCCTGCTTTCTTTGCTGGTGTGCTTGATATCGATTCTTCCATTAAAGGAGCTCGCTTTGTACGTTTCTGCGATGCTTTTAACATTCCTTTGGTTGTATTTGAGGATGTTCCTGGTTTCTTGCCTGGTACGGTTCAAGAGTACGGCGGAATTATTAAGCATGGAGCGAAATTGCTTTATGCATTTGCTGAGGCTACCGTTCCAAAAATTACTTTGATTACTCGTAAAGCATACGGAGGAGCCTATTGTGTGATGAACTCCAAGCAAATTGGTGCCGATGTGAATATGGCTTACCCTGGAGCAGAGATTGCCGTAATGGGAGCCGCTGGAGCGGTAAATATTTTATATCGTGGTATCGAAGGTGAAGAATTGACCAAAACAGTTGATGAATATACTGAGGCATTTGCCAATCCGTATAAGGCGGCTGAGTTGGGTTATATTGATGAAATTATTATGCCAGCAGATACACGTCAGAAATTGATTTCTGCCTTGGAGATGACTGCCAATAAGAGCGAGCAGAATACTCCTAAGAAGCATGGTAATATTCCATTGTAAATATTGCCGGAAATCGCCAATCTCAGCGTTGTCCTTGAACTGAAATTTAGTCATTTACTAAGGTAAACTCTTAAATTTCATTCCTTCAGACGCCTCGATCTTGACGATTTCTGACAATATTTAATACTATTAAGAAAACGAGAGCTTCACTTTTTGTGAGACTCTCGTTTTTTGCGTAAAACATTCCTTTTTTATTTAAAACAGATTTTGCAATTGTCACAGCATTTTTTACTTTTTGTTTTACCCTTGCCCTAAAGGGAACCAAAAAGTAAAAAAATGAATCTTGTTTTTTCAATGGTTTCTACCTTTAGGGTTGGGGCGAAAAACCATTGAAAAAGTGGTAAGAATTAGAACTTAGCCATTTTGCTTTATTTTCCATACTTTTACCATTCAAACAAAAACGATATAAATGGCATTTGTAACCGGAGGAACAGGGCTTGTTGGAGCACATCTTGTATTTGATTTAATACAAAAAGGAATTCCTGTACGTGCATTGAAGCGTCCAACATCCAGCCTGTCGGTTATCGAAAAAGTTTTTCATTATTATTCGGAGAATGCCGATGACCTTCTTCAAAAAATAGATTGGATTGAGGGTGATATTCTTGATTTTTATCTTTTGGATGAATTGATTGAAGAAAATGAAGAAGTGTATCATGCGGCAGCTTTTGTGAGTTTCAATCCTGACGACCACGACCAAATTCTACAGATTAATGTGGAGGGAACGCATAATATGGTCAATGCTTGTATTAAGAATAAGGTGCGTAAATTATGCTATGTGAGTTCCATTGCGGCTTTGGGAAGAGGGGAAAGCAATCGTGCTACTACCGAAGAAGATTATCGGGATGCAACTTATAAAAGCTCGGTGTATTCGCAATCGAAATTTGATGCCGAGCAGGAAGTGTGGCGTGGAATTGCTGAAGGCTTAAATGCCGTAATCGTAAACCCATCAGTAATTATAGGTCCAGGTGATTGGAATAAGGGTAGTTCACAATTGATTCAAACAGTGTATAAAGGGCTGAAGTTTTACACTAAAGGCACCAATGGCTATGTAGATGTGCGGGATGTAAGCAAAGCAATGGTTCAATTGATGGAAAGTAATATTGTGAATCAACGCTATATTCTTTCTTCTGATAATTGGAGCTATAAACAGCTTTTTGATACAATTGCCAAGGCGTTGGATGTAAAGCCTCCACCATATTTTGCAAGCTCTATTTTAAGTGGAATTACTTGGCGTGCTTTGAAAGTTGCCAGCCTTTTTTCAAGTAAAGCTCCGCTGATTACCAAAGAAACAGCACATAATGCCAATAGTTTTTACAGCTATTCGTCAGATAAAATTATTAAGGAATTGGGTTTTGAGTTTATTCCATTGAAGAAATGCATTGAGGATACTTGTAAGCTCTTTATCATAGAAAATGACCCTTCGACTACGCTCAAGGATCAATAAATCACATATCATGGACAGAATATTAATTACAAAGAAATCCGGAGAGCGAGTTCCTTTTGAAGAGTCAAAGCTTATTAATTCATTAAAGCGTTCAGGAGCAAGTGATGAGGATGTTGCTAAAGTGTTAGAAGCTTTAGAAGGACAATTAGTTGATGGCATGTCCACACATAAAATCTATCAGAAAGCCTATGATTTACTCAAAATTAAATCGCATAGAGTAGCCGGGCGTTATCGTTTGAAGAAAGCCATTATGGAGTTGGGACCCACAGGCTATCCTTTTGAAAAATTTGTGGGTAAGTTGATTGAATTTATGGATTATAAAACGGAAGTTGGGGTGATTGTGCAAGGTAAATGCGTGAGTCATGAAGTGGATGTAGTAGCTGAGAGTGAGCAAAAACGCATTATTGTGGAGTGTAAATACCATCGCGAGGGGAATCGTAAAAGCGATGTGAAAGTGGCTATGTATATTCGTTCTCGTTTCAATGATATTGAGAATGCCTGGAAGGATGAAGGAAAACTCGACCATCAAGAATTGGAAGGTTGGTTGGTTACAAATACTCGTTTCACCGAAGATGCTCTTACCTTTGGAAACTGTGCCGGACTGAAATTAATTTCCTGGGATTTTCCTGAGATTGGAAGTCTGCGTCAGCGCATCGACCATGCCGGACTGCACCCTATAACCAGTCTGCACAGCATGACAAAAAAGGAAAAGCAATATATCCTTGATGAAGGCCTTGTGCTTTGTCGGGAACTCACGGAGGAAGTGCTCGCCAAATATGGAATTCGTGCAACGAAAATTCGTAAGATTATGAACGAAGCTAAAAATCTAATCGCAAATAACTAAAAATCAATCAATTATTTATTAACCAATGGTAAAAGCAAAAAAACACCTAGGGCAACACTTTCTAACCAACTTAAATATCGCAAAGAAAATTGCGGATACAATTTCAGATCAGCCTAAAATAGTTTTGGAAATTGGTCCGGGAACGGGTGTGCTTACCAAATTTTTGAAAGAAGATAGAACACGGCAACTTTATGTGGCTGAGGTCGATCAGGAGTCGGTAGATTATCTGATTGCGAATAAAATTGTGGAAAAAGAATTTATCTTGGGTGATTTTCTTAAGCTGGATATCAAAGCTACATTCCAAGGCGATTTTGCCATTATTGGTAACTTCCCCTATAATATTTCCAGTCAGATTGTTTTCAAAGCCATCGAGCATCGTGATCAGGTAGTGGAATTTGCGGGTATGTTTCAGAAAGAAGTTGCCGAGCGTATTGGCGCCGCTCCCGGGAGCAAAACCTATGGTATTCTTAGCGTAATGACACAGGCTTATTTTGATGTAAAATATCTGTTTACGGTAAACGAGAATGTGTTTAATCCACCGCCAAAGGTAAAGTCTGGCGTAATTCGTATGACCCGCCGCCAACAATTGCATTTGGATTGTGATGAGGTGCTTTTTAAGAGAATTGTAAAAACCAGTTTTAATATGCGCCGTAAAATGCTCCGCAAAAGTTTGAAAAGTATTTTTAATAAACCGGAGGTTTTAAGTCAGGAAATTTTTATGAAACGCCCAGAACAGTTAAGTGTGGAGCAGTTCGTGGAAATTACGAATATGTTGGGGGAGGAATAGAATAATGTGTTTTACGGATAGAATTAATTCAGATTATCCAAGGCTCCAATCATTCAACTTAGTTTAGTTTAAACTCAAAACTAACCGACATTTTCATTTTAAGATATCTTCCGTTTTTTGTTGCGGGTATCCAAGGACCACTTTTTTTCAATACACGAATAAACTCTTTGTTGAGAATTTCAGGAGTATTACTTTGTAGTTGTATGCCGGTAATATTTCCCTTAGCATCAATATAGTAAAAAGCTATGACGACACCCTCAATTCCTTGTTTTTTAGCTTCGGTTGGGTAAATGATATTCTTTTTCAAAAACAAATCTAAACCAGCCTTTCCATCAATATATTTGGGTGCTACAAT
>QNXT01000173.1 GCA_003973505.1 Bacteroidota bacterium | reverse complement strand
GCCACTAGGCGCACTTTGCAGGGAATGGTCACTCCCTTCACAAAAAGTGCAACAACGTGGATGACCGCTTTCTGGCTCGCCCGAAGGGAGCAACCCAAAGCGTCCAATACGGCGTTATGGGTCTTGCCAAGGGAGCTACCATTGCCTGCTACCCATGCCTTGTCTTGAACGCTTTGGATTGCTCTGTACCCATCAATACTATGTTGCTGGAGTACTAGTTCCCTGAGCGGAGTCGAAGGGTGCGGATATATCAACTGATATTTGTCGTTCTTCTTTAACTAAGTGGAAAATGTAATACACGGAGGGATATACTAAACAGGCTACTGAAAGATCACTTAACTTTTTTGACTTTCTTTTGTGCCTTACTTTTTTTAGTGGCTTTTTTAGCCGCTTTTTTAGCATATTTTTTCAGATCACTTTGACAGTTCTGCATACTGTCATTGAAGTTTTCTTCCGATGTTTTTACTTTCATCTGCGCTTTTTTGGCTTTTTTAGCAGCTTTTTTCGCTTTCTTTGCTGCCTTTTTTGCCTTTTTCGCGGCTTTTTCTGCTTTGCTTAAAATTTTAGCTAATTTGGGCTTTTTCTGAGGCTTTTTTGTAGAGGTATTCTCTTTGTTTTTTGCGTCAGTTGTTTCATCGTTACTTGGTGTATTTTTTTGTGTTGTCATTAGGAAGCTCCATATAATCTTTCAACGCTACCTGTTACAAGTTCATCAGGTGCGTAAACAACGGAAGTATCTTTGCCATCGTAATCAAGAGAGTTTAAGAAATGGCGGATACAATTAAGTCTGGCACGTTTTTTATCATCTGATTTTACCACCGTCCAAGGTGCATCTGCGGTGTCGGTATTGAAGAACATCGATTCGCGTGCTTCTGTGTAATCATCCCATTTATCCAGTGATTGTACGTCGATAGGGCTGAGTTTCCACTGCTTTAATGGATCGTGCTTACGTGAATGGAAGCGGCGTAGTTGTTCTTGGCGAGTCACTGAGAACCAGTATTTAAACAGAATAGTATCGGAGTTGACCAACATACGCTCAAACACAGGCGCTTGACGCATAAACTCTAAATGCTGTTTTTCAGTACAAAACCCCATGACTTTTTCGACACCTGCACGGTTATACCATGAGCGGTCAAATAAAATCATTTCGCCTGTGGTTGGTAAGTGCTTAATATAACGTTGAAAATACCATTGTCCTAGTTCGCGTTCGTTGGGTTTTTCTAAGGCGATAACACGCGCTGCACGAGGATTAAGGTGTTCGGTAAAACGTTTGATTGTACCCCCTTTTCCTGCGGCATCACGTCCTTCAAAAATACACACAACTTTTTTCTTTGTGTCTTGTACCCATTTTTGGACTTTGAGTAGCTCAATCTGCAATAAATGTTTTTCTTCTTCGTAATCTCTTAACTTCATTTTAGTTGCATACGGGTACTCTCCAACAGCATGTGTAATACGCAGTAATTCTTTACCAGACATGGTTTCAGATGCAGACATAACTGTTTTTGCATCGGTTAATTGAGTCAACATTGTTGCTGCTTCGGCTTGTGTTAGGTTTGTTGTTTGTTCTGCCATGTTGATATTCCGTTAGAGTGTTAGAATGAAGGGGTTTATTGTATCTTAAGCGCATATTAAGTAGGTTTAAAGAGCCGATAGACTGTCGGTTCAGCACGTTAATAACGTCTCATTCGTATTATAGGCTTTATTGGTATTTTAAAGTATGATCTAGCGCAAAATATTAAGGAATTATCCCGAAATAACTTCCCGATTCTAACTTGTCTTTTTGCTCCAGATGGAATGGTCTCATTCGTTGCGTAGAATAAAATGCGCCTCATGAGACCATCCCTTCTGAAACAAAAATTCTGCGTTATAATTTGGGAAGTTATTTTGGGACAATTCCTAACTATTTTTATGTGCACTTTTTAACATTCAGTCACTCTTTATGAAATTATTTTTTCCTGCTAAAAAATACGCTAAGTCCTCTTTACAATGTATGGAATGGGTTGGTGCAATGATTGCGGTTATTGCGGCAATTATGCTGGCACTTAATCTTACGATTAGCCCTTGGGCATTTGTGCTTTATTTAATATCAAGTGTGATTTTGACGGCATGGGGGTGGTATAGTGGCGCGCGTGGTATCGCGGTGCAGAATATGATCTTTATTGTGATTAATACACTGGCTATCTACCGCTGGCTTATTGTCACCCCCCAATAAGGTACATCCCTTTTAAAATTAACAGTAGTAAAAACACATGACAGAACGAATTCAAAAAATATTATCACGCGCAGGCTATGGCTCGCGTAGAGAAATCGAACGTTGGGTTGAGGCGGGTGATATTTTGGTGAATGGTGCGAAAGCAACCACAGGTCAGGCGGTCAGTGAGGATGATCAAATTATATTGCGTGGGCAACGTCTGCATTTGGGGGCACGCTTAAAATCAACCCCTAGAGTGTTGCTCTATCATAAAAAAGCAGGGGAAGTGTCTACACGTAAAGATCCTGAAAAACGTCCGACCGTATTTGATTCTTTACCCAGTATTAGCAGTGGACGTTGGATTCAAGTGGGGCGTTTAGACCTGAATACCGATGGTTTATTGTTATTTACCACCGATGGCGAGTTGGCAAACCGTTTAATGCATCCATCTTATGAAATTGAGCGTGAATACGCGGTAAGAGTATTAGGTGATGTGACCGATGAAATAATAGATAACTTGAAAAAAGGGGTGATTTTAGAAGATGGTAAGGCTAAGTTTAATAAAATCACCTTTGCGGGTGGCGAAGGCGCAAATAAATGGTATCACGTTGTACTAAAAGAGGGCCGCAATAGAGAAGTGCGTCGTTTATGGGAGACTCAAGAATTAAAAGTAAGCCGTTTGATTCGTGTGCGCTATGGCGATATTCCCTTACCGCGCTCATTGCGTGGCGGGCGTTACGAAGAAATGACGGTTAAACGCATGGCATCGCTGTATCGAAAAGTAGGTTTAGAGTTAGACAAAGACGTTATCGCTAAAGACGAAGCCAAAGAAAAACGGGCGCAGAAGAATAGGTTTTATAAGAATAGATAAGGAATGTATACGAAGTGACCTCTCAGATACCTTCTGAAATTTGTCAGTTCTTCAATGTGAAGAAATGACAGACTTCAAGGGGATAGTTAAAAGGTTATTTTTTCTCTTCCTGCTTAATTGTAGTAAACCCAAGCAATTCCCACGTTTGCATACCGCCACGGAAGTATTTTATCTTATCAACAGGGTAGCCGTATTTTACCAGTGTTTTGATACTAGCGGGTGATTGTCCACACCACATGCCATTGCAGAACATGACTAATGTTTTAGCATCATCAAAGTTAAAAGCGCTTGCTGCTTTATTTTCTACAATAGCCTCATCAACATCATCAATATCCATGTCTTTTGCTATTTTTACGCCAAATTTTTCGGTAAGAATTTTTACAATATCTTCCGTTGTCGCGCCTTTCGCAGGGACTAGCGATGTCCACGGTATATTAATTGCACCAGGAATCGTGCCTCGGGCTAGCCATTCAGGTGTACGGCTATCCACTAAAACAAGTTCCTTATCACCATCGGCCATTTTTTTAATGTAGTTAACCACCTCGACTTCGCCAATGGTTTCAACGCCATTGCCAAGTTTCATAGGTTGAATACAAAAAGGAGGGCAGGCTCGTGAGGTTTTCGCAAAGGCGGGTTTAACCGTATTATCGTTATCTTGATTACGCTGTACGACAATATCTTTGTTATCTATTTTAATGGTGACACTTTGAAGATCAGGAGTGATACCAACGGGTCTTTTTTTCTCTGCAAAAGTGCTGTTAGCACTTAAAGTGATAAATGTGCTTAGTAAAGTCAGCGCGACTATTTTTACTTTAGTCATTTGTGATACCTCTTATGTGGTGGTTGTAATTACATATTCCTGAATCCGTGAGGCAAATGCGGATATGAGGGATAAGATATTGGTTTCACAGTGAAATTAAAAAATCTTAGCTTCACCCATAGGTTAAGCGGGTATTTTTTAAATCACTGTGGAATCAATAGCTTGTTCATCATACCGTAGTTGCCT
>QNXT01000314.1 GCA_003973505.1 Bacteroidota bacterium | reverse complement strand
TATACCACAAAGATTCACAAAGAAGACGCAAAGGTTCACAAAGAAAGAATATAGATACTCAAGGGTTTAACGATGATTAACACTATGGCTTTAGAAAAATAACAATTTTTAATAGAGACTGATTAGGCGCCAATGCTTTTTTACCCCAACCCTTAAGCAACAGTTCGTTTTATTTTGCAACTTATTGATATTTACAACTTTCCAAAAGTTGACTACAAACAACTATCTATTGATTAACAGGAAGATATAATTTAATAAACAGGACTTTTGGAAAGTTTACCGAAGCATTGCAAAAAGTAAAAAATGCTGTGACAATTCGAATTCAGCTGTTTTTTTTTAAGCTGTTTTCTTCTCCACTTTTTATTGTTTATAAGTCATCTGTTCCATTTTTAAAAAGGGCATTTTATGATTTATTTTTGTTTTGCTTACAAACCAGAATTTCCTCACTATGATAATGCGCAGAGATCCCTATGCTGATAGAAAATATGTCATCTATGGTTTCTTTATTGTGGTGGGCATTATTTTTCTTCTTCGTTTGGCTTACCTCCAATTAATAGACGATGGTTTCAAGTTGGCTGCCGATAATAACACAAGGCGCGATATTACCATTTATCCTCCTCGAGGACTTATGTATGACCGTACAGGTGAATTGATTGTGTATAATGAAGCCGTATTTGATTTGATGATTATCCCGAATCAAATCAAACAAATGGACACCTTGGCCTTTTGTGAGTTAGTGGGTATTAGCCATGATGAATTTGTGAAACGCTTAAAAAAAGCAAAAAATTACTCATGGAGAAAAGCGAGTTTCTTTGAGAAACAAATCTCGAAGGAGCTCACCGCTTATATTCAAGAACAGCTTTATAATTATCCCGGGTTTTATGTACAACCCAGGACTTTACGAAAATACCCACACCCCATTGCTGCCCATGTATTAGGATATATTGGAGAAGTAAGTCGTAAAAATTTAGAGAATGATTCCTATTATACGCCAGGCGATTATATGGGAAAAAGCGGATTGGAACGATTTTATGAAAAAGATTTGCGTGGAATAAAGGGCGTGCAGAAACTCATGGTTGATGTGTATAATCGTGAGAAAGGACCTTTTCATGAGGGTAAATTTGATATTGCTGCAAAAAAAGGGAAGAACTTGTACTTAGGGCTCGACTGGATTATTCAGGAATATGGGGAGCAATTGATGCAAAATAAAAAAGGGGCTATTGTTGCCATTGAACCTTCTACAGGTGAGATATTGGCAATGGTTTCCAGTCCAAATTACGACCCTAACATTTTAACAGGGCGAGTTCGGAGTCAGAATTACCGAATACTGCTTAAAGATTCTTTAAAACCCTTATTGAATCGTGCGCTTATTTCATCATATCCTCCAGGCTCAACTTTTAAACTTGTTAATGCGCTCATTGGTTTGCAAGAAGGCGTTTTGCATCCTAATACTCGCTTTCCTTGTCATGCGGGTTTTAACTTCAAAGGATTGCATGTTGGCTGCCATAACCACAAATCACCACTCAACTTAGAGGAATCTATTCAGCACTCTTGCAATGCCTATTATTGTGAGGTATATCGAAGTATTCTCGGAAATAAGGTTTATGCTAATTCGGAAATGGGTTTTCGAAAGTGGCGTGATTATGTTACTAAAATGGGTTTTGGAGTAAAATATGGCATTGATTTACCATCTGAAAAACGAGGAAATATTCCAAAGCCAGAATATTACGATAAATATTATGGCAAAGGGCATTGGAATGCCATTACAACGATTTCACTGTCGATTGGGCAGGGTGAAATTTTAGCTACACCTCTTCAACTAGCCAATCAGGCTGCATTTATTGCAAACAGAGGTTGGTATATTGCACCTCATTTGGTACGCGCAATAGGTACACCCGATTCGCTAAACCCAAGATTTATGGAGAAACACTCTGTAGGGGTAGATCGGAAGTATTTTGATATCGTGATTAGCGGAATGTCGAAAGTGGTGTCGGATGGAACAGCTCGCTTAGCACAAATAGATAGTGTTGAAGTATGTGGAAAAACGGGAACAGCGCAAAACCCCCATGGTGAGAATCATTCGGTATTTATCGCTTTTGCACCACGCAACAATCCAAAAATTGCTATTGCAGTGTTTATCGAAAATTCGGGATATGGTGGCACTTGGGCTGCACCCATTGCCAGTTTGATGATTGAAAAATACATTAAAGGCTATATTAGTCCACGAAGAGAATGGCTTGAAAAACGAATGTTTGATGGCAATTTGCTCAATGTGAAAAAGAAAAAATCGCATTAATAATGAGAGAACGAAGGGGGATATTTCAAGGAGTTGACTGGGTGATGATTATCATTTACCTTCTCTTGGTATTTATGGGATGGATAAATATTTATGCGGCAGTATATAATCAAGACCATGCAAGCATATTTGATCTTAGTCAGCGATACGGTAAACAACTGATGTGGATTGCCGCAAGCTTACTTCTTGCATTTGTTATTATCCTGATTGACCCCAAATTTTTCAATCAATTTGCATTTTTAATTTACGGAATAGCTCTGCTGACACTGCTATTTGTACTGGGATTTGGTAAAGAAGTTGCCGGGTCTAAATCGTGGTTTCAAATAGGTAGTTTTGCTATTCAACCAGCTGAGTTTGTGAAGTTTTCCACAGCCTTAGCTTTGGCTCATTATTTGGGCAATTTGGGCGTGAAAGTGGATAATCTCAAGGCCACTTTTTACTCTGCTGTGATTATACTGACTCCCGCCGCCTTAATTCTCCTACAAAACGATACGGGGAGTGCATTGGTTTATGTGTCCTTTATCCTTGTATTATATCGTCAGGGATTATCAGGCAATATCTTTATTATCGGCTTTGTATTTGTGCTCTTAGCCATACTTTCTTTATTGCTTGCCAGCATTCAGGCAAAGCTCATTATGCTTGGGATTATTCTTTTGTTTATGGGTGTTGCCTATTTCTTTATGAAACATAATGTGCGTAATATCTTAAAGCTTACAGGAATATTTCTAGTAATAACAGCCTATGTTTTTAGCGTCGATTTTGCTTTTAATAAATTGCAAAAGCATCAGCAAGTTCGAATAAAAGTACTGCTCAATATAGAATCAGATCCGCATGGTGCCGGATATAATGTAAATCAATCGAAAATTGCCATTGGGTCGGGTGGGCTGACTGGAAAAGGGTTTCTAAAAGGTACTCAAACGAAATTCAATTTTGTACCCGAACAAAGTACCGATTTTATTTTTTGCACAGTAGGCGAAGAATGGGGATTTCTTGGAACATCAACGGTAATTATCCTCTTTGTAATACTCTTAATGCGGATAGTGTATGTGGCAGAACGACAGCGGTCGCACTTCTCAAAAATATATGGTTATGGCGTTGCATCCATTCTGTTTTTTCATCTGACAATCAATGTTGGAATGGTATTAGGATTGCTGCCTGTAATTGGAATTCCCTTACCCTTTTTTAGCTATGGAGGTTCCTCTCTATGGGCTTTTACCATCCTTCTTTTTATATTCATTCGCCAAGATGCAGAGCGAATGCAGTTGTTATAATATGCTGGCTAAGTGATAATTTTATCTTTCTGATAATTGATAACTTTTTAATATGGTGTGTACCATATTTCTAACCCATTCTGGCATGCTCTGTTTTTTCGTATTTTATTCTCATATTTCTTTTATGCCTATTTCTCTTAAATATTTGTATGTATTATCATAAAACTCACTTGGTCTCGTATGGTCAATATCGCTACTTTCAGGAATAAAAATCACCATTCCTTGTCTTGCCCTTGTTAATAAAACTCGATAAGTATTTTTAAGATATTCCTTATCTATCAGTTGATTTATATTTTGCCATTTAGTTCCTTTGAAATTTTGGTATTTCCAATCAGTATTATTTATATAAAAATTTGCACCCCAGGCAACGCAAGCCCAATCAATTTCAAGTCCTTGTATGTCAAATTCAGTTGCAACTTCTTCCAAAAAGTATGAAGAACGAATATCCATTTTATCATTTAAGAACCAATTAGGTGCAGAAATTTCATTTTTAACATCTATACCAACAGGTCTTAAACG
>QNXT01000215.1 GCA_003973505.1 Bacteroidota bacterium | reverse complement strand
CGAAATTTATATAAAAAAGTCAATAGCAAACCATCTTCGCACTAAATACCACTCGTAATAGCCCGCTATTACTTCGTGATATTTAGCAGCAAATCTGGTCTGCTATTGACTTTCTGTGAGTGAAATCTTACGTCGAACTCAGGTTAATACGTAGCTTTATTGTTTATTTATGTGTTTATGCAAGCGACTTAGTTTGTCCAAAGCATCTTTTACACTCGTTGTTTTTCCAAAATTTAAACTCAATTTTCCATTTTTCTCTTTCATTTGAGCAAAATGAGGATGTGCTTGCAAATAACCAATGATTTCTGAAAATATGGGGCTAGAATAATAGCCGGATTGCTGATTGAGTACCAGCCATCCAATAAAGATATTATTCTTAAGTGTGAGCTTTTCGAAACCCAAATCTTGGGCATACCAACGAAGTCGAATGGTATCGATAAGCGAAAGTACAGCCTTTGGCATTTTTCCAAAACGATCTTCAATATCTTGTACAAACGACTGAATATCTTCTTCTGTTTTACAAGCGTCTAATGTTTTATAAAGCACCAATCGTTCGGCTGTTTGGAATACATATTCGTTGGGAATAAGCAGCTCCAAATCCGATTCAATGCGTGTTTCTTTTACCCATGATTTATTCTTTATCTCTTCCTTGAACAGCTCTTTAAACTCATTCTCTTTTAATTCCTGAATCGCCTCATCCATCACTTGATGGAACATTTCAAAACCAATTTCAGAGATAAAGCCACTTTGCTCGCCTCCTAAAATATTTCCTGCTCCACGAATATCCAAATCGCGCATGGCAATATTAAATCCCGAGCCTAATTCGGAGAATTCCTCAATGGCTTTCAGGCGTTTTCGAGCTTCATTGCTTAGTGCCGCAAGGGGTGGTGCCAAAAGATAACAAAATGCTTTTTTATTGGTTCGTCCCACGCGACCACGTAGCTGATGCAAGTCGCTTAAACCGTAGTTTTGCGCATCGTAAATAATCATTGTATTTGCATTGGGAATATCGAGCCCCGACTCCACAATGGTGGTTGCTACCAATACATCATACTCGCCGGCAATAAAGTCCATCATAGTCTTTTCCAACTTTGAGCCATCCATTTGACCATGACCAACCACCACCCGTGCTTGCGGAACGAGTCGCTCTATCATATCAGCAATTTCGTAGATATTTTGTATTCGATTATTAATCACATATACCTGCCCCCGGCGCGATAATTCATAATTAATGGCATCGCGAATGATATCCTCGTTTATGGAATGGAGTTCGGTTTGCACAGGATACCTATTGGGTGGCGGCGTATTGATAATCGACATATCGCGTGCCCCCATCAACGAAAACTGTAATGTTCGTGGAATGGGTGTAGCAGTTAAGGTAAGCGTATCCACATTCACCTTTACATTTTTCAGCTTTTCTTTTATGGCTACGCCAAATTTCTGTTCCTCATCAATAATCAATAAGCCCAAATCCTTAAACTGCACATCCTTACTTACAATTCGATGCGTGCCTATTAGAATATCAATTTTGCCAGCGGCTAATTTTGCCAAGGTTTCTTTTTGCTGTTTTGGGCTCTTAAACCGATTGATATAATCAACCGTAGCGGGAAAGTTTTTAAGTCGTTCTTTGAAAGTATTATAATGCTGAAGTGCTAAAATGGTTGTGGGCACCAATACGGCCACTTGTTTATTGTCGGCTACTGCTTTGAATGCTGCGCGAATGGCAATCTCCGTTTTCCCAAAGCCCACGTCGCCACATATTAAACGGTCCATAGGACTGTCGCTTTCCATATCTTTTTTGAAATCGATGGTGGCTTTGGTTTGGTCGGGTGTATCCTCAAAAAAGAATGATGCCTCCAATTCCGTTTGCATAAATGTATCGGGCTCATAGCGATAGCCTTTGCTGGCTTTTCTTTTGGCGTAAAGCTCAATCAATTCCTTGGCAATATCCTTAACCCGACTTTTGGTTTTTTGCTTTAGCTTTACCCATGCCTTCGAACCAAGCTTACTCAATTTTGGTTCTGTACCGTCTTTTCCCACATATTTAGCAATGCGGTGCAATGAATGAATGCTCACATAAAGCAAATCATCGTTTTTATAATGAAGCCGAATCGATTCCTGCTCCTTGCCGTTATTATTTATCTTTTCAAGACCGCCAAAACGACCAATTCCATAATCAACATGGGTTACATAATCTCCAGGTTGTAAATTATATAATTCTTTCAGCGTAATGGCTTCTTTATTGCTAAAACGTTCTTTCAGCTTGAAACGATGATAGCGCTCAAATATCTGATGATCAGTGTAGCAAGCCAAACGAAGATTTTGGTCGATAAATCCTTCGTGAAGCGAAATTCCAAGGGGTTCCCATTGCACTTTTATGGCTTCTTCAGGTGTCATATCTTCAAAAATGCTCCCTATACGCTCTATTTGTTTGGGATTATCAGATAAGATAAATGTGCGAATCATCGCCGCCGAATTATCTTCCAAATTTTTAACTAGAAGCTCAAAATTTTTATTGAAAGAGGGCTGAAGGCTAAAATCAAATGGGAATTCTTTGGCATCAGAAAAGAAACTCCGATTGCCCATTTCGATGGTAATATGACGGTTTAGCTCATCCACAAAATTGTCGCCTGTAATAAACAATTCATCTGGACTAAGATGTTTAACACCATCTTCCATCTGATTGTATAATACTTTGGCCTTAGAAAATTCCTCCGAGATTCGTTGGCGTACAAAATCAAAATCCAATGACCAAATGCGTGTATTTTGCGGTAGAAAACTGAGTAAATTCTGTCGCTTCTCAACGATGGTACGATCTTGTATATTGGGTAGTATCTGAATGCGATTATGCTGTTCGACCGATCGCTGTGAAGTGGGATCAAAAGAGCGAATGCTTTCTACTTCTTCATCAAAAAACTCGATACGGTAAGGAAAATCGTTGGAGAATGAAAATACATCAACAATGCCACCACGGAAAGAAAACTGTCCGGGCTCCACAACAAAATCGACCTGCTCAAATTCGTATTCACTTAGTAAATCATAAAGAAAATCCTGACTAATTTCTTCTCCCACCTTAAGGCGCATAATACTTTTTGACAGAAAGCTCTTACTAACCACTTTTTCTGTTAAAGCCTCAGGGAAGCTCACAATCATCAGGTTTTTTGATGAAGAGCTAATGCGTTTTAATACCTCAGTACGATGCAAAATATTATTGCTATCCACCTTTTCTATTTCATAAGCACGCTTATAAGCAGTGGGGTAGAATAATACTTTTTTCTGAGGCAGGTTTTTGCCAGTCTCGCCTGATAGCTGCTCCAAATCGTTCAAAAAATAAGCCGCAGACTCTTTATCAGGAAGAATAAAAAGGGATATTGCAGGGCTAAGGTCTTGAACCGCTTTGGAAATAACGGCTTTCGATGAACCGAGTAGTGACTTTAGTTGCAGATGTTTGTCTTTGGCATTTATTGCCTCAACAATCTCTTGCAAAGGCTTATACGAATGATAGTATTTTAGAAAATCCTTAATGTTCATCAATGCAAAAGTAGGAATAAGATTGTTGTAAAATCTTAAATCTGCAAGAAAATATTTGCTTACAATTTATGGGTAAAATAGGGTTTTGTATAAAGTACAAAGCATTTATAATCCCAAACAGGCCGCACCTACGGAGCTTAGGTGTTTTTTGGATGCCGTATTTTTATAAACAGGCTATCCCTACGGGATGCCCAAACAATGGAATTTTGAAGAAAAGACAATAGCTCCGTAGGAGCGCCACTGTTTCTAGCGCAATAGATTGGCATTTAATGTAGCTCCATCGGAGCGACCTGTTTGCTTCAGTGTGAAATTTAGCGAAATAATGAATACAGCAGGATGTTGTTCCTGGTATGCGTTCTTGCATTATTCTTTTTTTGAAAAAAGAATCAAAAAACCACCACTATGGAAGAATAGCTAAAAATTGGAACAAAAAATCTAAAACATATAACTCCTCCTTATAACCTGAGTTCGACGTAAGATTTCACTCACAGAAAGTCAATAGCAGACCAGATTTGTTGCTAAATATCACGAAGTAATAGCGGGCTATTTCGAGTGGTATTTAGTGCGAAGATGGTTTGCTATTGA
>QNXT01000188.1 GCA_003973505.1 Bacteroidota bacterium | reverse complement strand
CGGAGGTAATTCTGCAAATAAGGAGTTTACCTTAGTAAATGACTTTTTGCAGAATTGCCTCCAACGATGAGATTAAAGCATTTTGGCAATCGCTATGGTTATCTTCGTTTCAACCACTCTATCCCACCATACACAAAACCTCCAACAGCACCACCCGTAAGAGACGACACCAAAAGTTTTAAATCCACAGCAGCCCCTTCATAGTATTGATAAATAGCAGTAAAAACCACCATAATCAATCCGAAAATTAGGCCTGCTTGCAATGGTGTTTTGTTTTGAAACATTAGATTAAAGCTTTTATTTCATCTATAATTTTATGAGCTAATTTATCAGCATCCTCCAAAGTTCGCGACTCAGAGTAAATACGAATAATCGGTTCGGTATTTGACTTGCGCAAATGCACCCATTCTTTTCCAATTTCTATTTTTACGCCATCGATAGTCGATACAGGATAATCTTTATACTTATCAGCCATGCTGGCTAAAATAGCATCCACATCCATACCCTCACTCAATTGGATTTTATTCTTCGATATCGCGTATTGAGGATAACTTGCCTTTAATTCCGAAACTTTCATTTGCTTTTTAGCAAGATAAGTTAAGAAAAGCGCTATTCCCACCAAAGCATCGCGACCACTATGCAATTCAGGATAAATAATTCCACCATTTCCCTCACCACCAATCACGGCATTGGTTTTACGCATCATTTCCACCACATTCACCTCTCCCACAGCTGATGCTGAGTAGCTACCATTATGCATCTCTGTAACATCACGCAAAGCACGCGTCGATGACATATTAGACACGGTGTTTCCTGGTGTATTTTGTAGAATATAGTCGGCAACAGCCACAAGGGTATATTCTTCACCAAACATTTCACCATTTTCCATTACCATAGCCAAACGATCCACATCAGGATCAACCACAAAACCAACATCGGCACCTTCTTTTTTCACCACAGCCGAAATCTCAGTTAAATGCTCTGGTAAAGGCTCAGGATTATGAGGGAATTCGCCTGTAGGCTCTGTATAAAGTCCAATCACTTCATCTACACCTAAGGCTTTTAATAATGGCAGAATGGATATTCCACCCGTTGAGTTAACGGCATCAAGCACAACTTTGAAATTAGCCTTTTGAATGGCATCCACATCCACCAAATCCAAATCTAAAATATGTTGAATATGATTTTTAATGGCATTATGATCGTGTGTAAGTTTTCCCAAATCATCTACCTCTACAAATGTAAAATCTTCGCGCTCGGCAATATCCAAAAGCTCTACTCCCTCAGCACCGTTAATAAACTCACCTTTTTCGTTAAGCAACTTCAGCGCATTCCATTGTTTTGGATTATGACTTGCCGTAAGAATTACCCCTCCATCGGCTTTATGATCGGTTACAGCCATCTCCACAGTTGGTGTGGTTGAAAGGCCTAAATCTATCACATCAATTCCCATGGAATTTAATGTTCCTACAACAATACTACTTACCATAGGTCCGGAGATACGCGCATCGCGCCCCAAGACTACTTTAAGCTTTTTATCACCATATTTATTATGCAGTTGCTTAGAATAAGCTGATACAAATTTCACTACATCTACTGGGCTCAACCCCTCAGCAGGCTTACCGCCTATGGTTCCCCGAATTCCAGATATCGATTTTATTAAAGTCATAATATTATTTTCTAAATTTTGGGCAAATGTAAGGATATTCCAAAGACGGAGGACAGAAGACCGAAGAGGAAGTCCGAAGTCGGAAGAAGGAAGACCGAAGGCCGAAGAAGGAAGACCGAAGTCCGAAGAGGGAAGGCAGAAGAAGGAAGTCCGAAGAGGGAAGACAGAAGACGGAAGTCCGAAGAGGGAAGACAGAAGACGGAAGTCCGAAGACAGAAGACAGAAGTCGGAAGCTCCAACATACTAACTCATCAACACATAACTCATCAACACACAACACAACAACACATAAACATCAACTCACTAGTTCACCAATACTTACACCCATACCTATAATCACTCTAAATAGCGAGCAAATAAGCCGAAAAATGAAATAAATTTACGATATTTGGGCTCCAAAAATATGAGATTAAACTATGACGAAAAACACACCGATAGATTACGATATCGTTAGTCAAAAGATTAGCGAAAGTGGCTTAGCAGAAGTGGGTTCTGCAAGTATTCGCGAGATAAAAAAACTTGTAGATAATATTGAAAAAGCCACTGGCGAAAAATTTATTCGTATGGAAATGGGCATTCCCGGCCTTCCCCCTGCGGAGGTAGGAGTAAAAGCCGAAATTGCAGCTCTCGAAAAAGGTGTTGCGGCCATTTATCCTGACATTCACGGAATCCCTGAATTGAAAAATGAAATTTCACGCTTCGCAAAAAGTTTTATTAATGTGGATGTATCACCTGAAGGTTGTATTCCAACTGTAGGCTCGATGCAAGGTAGTTTTGCAGCTTTTCTTTGTGTGAATCGCGTACATAAAAAGAAAAATAAAGTATTGTTTATTGATCCAGGGTTTCCTGTTCATAAACAACAACTGCAAGTAATGCAACAAGAGTGGGAAACTTTTGATGTATATAATTATCGTGGCGATAAGTTGAAAGATAAATTGGAGTCGTATTTAGCCAAAGGCGATATCAGCTCTATTATGTATTCCAACCCCAACAATCCATCATGGATTTGTTTTACCGAAAAAGAATTACAAGTAATTGGGGAATTGGCTACAAAATATGGCGTAATTGTGATGGAAGACTTAGCCTATTTTGCTATGGATTTCCGTAAAGAATTATCCAAACCGGGAGAAGCTCCATATCAACCATCAGTAGCCCATTATACTAAAGACTACATTCTATTTATTTCCAGCTCCAAGTCATTTAGCTATGCCGGACAGCGAATAGGAATGATGGTTATTTCGGATCACCTTTTCCAAAGCGATTTTCCTGATTTATTAAATTATTATAAAACAGCCAATTTTGGTTATTCCATGATTTTTGGCACTTTATATCCTTTAAGTTCAGGAACATCACATTCGGCACAATATGCTTTAACAGCTATTTTAAAAGCCGCCAACGATGGCGATTACGATTTTGTGGACACTGTAAAAGTATATGGAAAGAAAGCACATATTATGAAGAAGTTGTTTACCGACAACGGATTCAAAATAGTATATGATAAAGACGAGGACGAAGATATTGCTGATGGTTTCTATTTCACATTCTCCTATCCGGGATTGAGTGGTATAGAATTATTGGGCGAGCTTGTTTATTATGGCATCAGTGCTATCTCCTTGGCTATTACAGGCAGCGATCGTACTGAAGGGGTGCGTGCCTGTGTAAGTTTGGTTAAGGAGGAACAGTTTGACGATTTGGAAAAACGATTAAAGATGTTTAATGAGAATCATTCGAGTTAGAAAGTTAGGAGTTACGAGTTACAAGTGACGAGTGACGAGTTACAAGTGACGAGTGACGAGTGACGAGTGACAAGTGACGAATTAGGGAGTTAGGAGTTAATGAGTGAAGAGTTATTATAGAGTGAGATTATGAACAATAAAGAGTTTGGGGAACAATTAGAGAAACGGACGAAAGATTTTGCACTTCGCATTATTCGTTTATCTAGTTCTCTACCAAATTCAATTGAAGGAAAGGTTATAAAAAATCAAATCACAAAATCAGGAACAAGCATTGGAGCCAATTATAGAGAAGCGAATAAGGCACGAAGCAGTGCTGATTTTATGAATAAAATTAAAATTAGTGAAGGAGAAGCAAACGAAACATGTTATTGGTTAGAAATTATTCATGATATGAATTGGATTGAAAATGACAATATAAATACAGTATTAAAAGAAGCAAAAGAACTGCTTTCCATTTTTAGTTCCATTAGTATTAACATGAAAAACAATAGAGATTAGTAAAAACAACTCATAACTAAACAACTCGTAACTCGTAACTTAACAACTCGTAACTAAGAACAACATATATTAAAAACCAATTATAAACAAATAATAGATATGGCAGTAAAAGGAAAAATTGTCGTGGATACCGAGAAGTGCAAAGGCTGCGAGGTCTGCATTCCTGTTTGCCCCACCAATGTAATTGAAATGGTGGACGAGGTAAATGGTAAAGG
>QNXT01000282.1 GCA_003973505.1 Bacteroidota bacterium | reverse complement strand
CGAAATTTATATAAAAAAGTCAATAGCAAACCATCTTTGCACCAAATACCACTCGAAATAGCCCACTATTACTTCGTGATATTTAGCAACAAATCTGGTCTGCTATTGACTTTCTGTGAGTGAAATCTTACGTCGAACTCAGGTTATTAAATAAAGACCAACTGCTATCGGCCACAGCTACAAAGTCGCCGCAACGCTCATTTTGCATATAATGTAAGCGAGCAGGAATTGAAGATGCAGTATAAAGATTAAGATGAGGGATATTAGATAAAGCATTGGCGATGGAATCCTCAAAGCCACTCTTTGCCCATATATTATAAACGGGATTTCCTCCATTGGCACCAGCAATCCAATTTGGCTGGATGTAATCTTGAAGTCTAATCACTTTTTGATTTGAAATTTCTTGCATGCCATGGTCCGAAACCACAATTACATTTACTTCATTAGCAATATCTAAGTTTTCTAATTTATCCAAAAAATAGCCTAAAATCTTATCTAAACCTTGTATGGTGTCGGTAATTTGTTGGCTCTCGGGACCATAATGATGTCCCGTGCCATCAGGTTCACTCAAATACCAAGTAATGAGATGAGGACGTTTTTCTTTTGGTAGTTGCAGCCAGGCAATTTCCGAATCAGCTTGTTGATAAAATGGGAAATTGTGGTCGTAGGTTTTCCATATACTTGGATAATAACCACCAATTTTAGCCTCCGAACCTACCCAAAAAAAGGAAGCATTACGTATATTCTGCTTTTCGGCGGTTACCCAAATGGGCTCACCTCCATAGAAATAACCATCTTGCACTTTCGAACGGTCTGAAATTTTATACAAAACGCCTCGTTGAGGATCCCAAAATGTGTTATTCACAATTCCATGGTGGTTGGGGTACAAACCCGTGGCAATGCTATAATGATTTGGAAAAGTTTTAGTAGGGAAGCAGGCTTTCATTTCAGCTTTTATGCCTTTGCTTGCTATTTTATCAAGATTTGGCGTGTTGGTCCGATCGGCATAATTCCAACGAAAACCATCTAGCGAAAGCATCACTACATAAGGAGTATTTTCAGTTGAAGGCTTCGTGTCTGTGTTTATATTCTCCTTCTTATTACAGCTCCACGATAATACGAGAATACCAATGATAATTATAAAATTTATTTTGTGCATGCTTTTATACTTCGTGATTTTGAGCAAAGGTATGAAAATGAATAGAGTCAAATCAAAGTAGAATAGGGATACTTTGTTGTATTACCCATTTTCTTATTTTACTTTGGAGCCATGCGTACTAAAAAGACAGCTAAAATGGCAAATATGAAGTTTGGAATCCACACAGCAACAAATGGTGATAAAGTGCCAAATGTGGCAAAAACGGTGGAAATTTGCATGAAGATGATATAAGCAAAGCTGATAAGGATGCCAAAAGCTAGATGAAGACCAATGCCTCCGCGTACTTTTCTGCTTGATAATGATGCTCCTATAATGGTAAGAATAAGTGTTGCGAATGGAAAAGAGAAGCGTTTATGACGTTCAACCTCATAGAATTTTATGTTTTTCGAACCTTTAATCTTCTCGTCTTCAATAAATTTGTCCAATTCAAAATAGTTCATAACGTCCATGCGCTTAATACGTGATGAAAAGTCACTGGGCACAACATTCAAATCCAAAGTTAGCGTATCGCCATATTCATAATTTATTCCATCATCAGAAAAATGGGAAATCATATAATGATGCACTTCCCAATTATTGTTAATCGAATCGTAGGTTATGTCGCGTGCTTTTAGTTTGTACTTACTCTTATAATCTGAGATTTTCTCCATAGTAAAAGATCTCCCTTTGTTTATATCGTTATTGAAGCTTTCAACATAAAGCAAAACCCCGGGGCTATTTTGAATATGGATATTACGAGATGTATTTGTTTTTTTTGAAAATATATATTTATCCTCAAAAGCGTAGCGAATCTTATTGGTTTGTGGAATTAAAAAATTAGCCAAATAAAAGGATAGAACAGCCAGGAATGTTGCCGCTATTAAATAGGGACGGAGTAGTCGTCTAAAGCTAATACCACTGCTTAGAATGGCAATAATTTCAGTGTTTGCCGCTAATTTGGAAGTGAAGAATACCACCGCGATAAATGTAAATAGCGAGCTAAACATATTGGTAAAAAACGGGATAAAGGTCAAATAATAGGAGAAAATAATCTCATATAATGGTGCATGATTTTTTAAAAAATCGTCTAATTTTTCAGATATGTCAAAGATGATGACAATCAGAATGATAAGGATTATCGTGAAGAAGAACGTCCCAAGGAATTTTTTAATAATGTACCAATCAATCTTTTTCATAAAGTAATATCATGCGATAAAATGCAAAACTACACTTTTCGATGAATAAACGGCTGTTTATAAAAATTGTTTTGTATTTGACGAAACTAAAACTGCGAATTGTTTATTTCTGATTTTTTAAAATCAAACTGATGACTTATGAAATACGATAACGTTTGCCTGGTAAGCTTTTCACAGCACCTTTAAACTCTAAACTGAGTAATAGAGCAGCCGTTTTCGAGATGCTTATTTTACTTGTTAAGCTTATTTCGTCGATAGAATGATCATTGCTGTCCATGATTACTTCGATTATTTTTTGCTCGTCATCGGTAAAGTCTATAAAAAGTGATTTCTGAACATCCTGTTTATCATTTTTATTCACTTCCCAATTCAATAATCGTAAAACATCGTCACCTGTATTTATTAGGCTGGCAATATTATTCTTTATCAAATTATTACATCCTCGTGATAATACATCGCTGGGACGGCCGGGAAAAGCCATTACATCACGATTGTAGTCGAAAGCGAGTTTTGCAGTAATCAATGAACCTCCTGATGCTTTGGATTCAACCACTATGGTAGCATCAGACATTCCTGCAACGATACGATTGCGCATGGGGAAATTTTGTCGGTCGGGCTGAGTATTAGGTAAGAATTCCGTGAGCAGGCCTCCCATAGAAAGCATTTGTTCGGCTACTTTCTTGTTTTGAGCAGGGTAAAGTCGGTCTAATCCATGTCCCAAAACGCCTACGGTTTGCAAACCATGATCCAGAGCTGCCTTATGACTGCATACATCAATTCCATAAGCAAGACCACTTACTATAAGTGCATTGGTTGGGGCAAGTGCTTTAACTAGGTTTTGGCATATTTGTTTGCCATGTTCCGAGGGACTTCGGGTTCCAACGATACTAATGACTTTGGGGTTGTTGAAGTTTGCTTTCCCCTTAAAATAGAGTAATATGGGGCCATCAGCGCAATGTTTTAATCTGTTTGGATATTCTTTGTCTTGAAAATACAATGCTGTTATATTGTTTTTTTCAATAAAAGATATTTCCTTTTCAGCTTGTAAAAGTACGTCTGCTTTTTTCAATGAATTAATAATGCGCATGCCAATGTTTATTCTTTGTTTGAAATACAGCTTCGGCACTACCCAGGTGTTGGATTAGTTTTTTTGCAGAGATGTGTCCAATTTCAGGAACAAGTGTCAATGCTATTTGATATAATAATTGGGACTGCATATGGTATTCACTTCTTTATTATAGTTTCGCTAAGATATTGAAAATAATTATTTGTTGTTTGAATTATTTTTTTTTGACAATCGAATAAGTTGATTCAATAAAAGCCTTATGTCGAACTCAGCTTAGTTCAAATTTTCCCTACTTTTGCAGTCGATTATTTAAGAAACAATTATACAATATATATTTATGGGAAGAGCATTTGAATACCGAAGAGCAGCCAAAGAAAAACGATGGGGAATGATGTCGCGAGTATTTCCTAAACTGGGAAAAAAGATTACCATTGCGGCTAAAGAGCATGGCCCTGACCCTGATCTAAATCCCGCATTACGTACTGCTATTCAGAATGCCAAGGCTGCAAATATGCCTAAGGATAATATTATATCTGCCATTAAGCGAGCTACGAGTAAGGAATTTGAAAATATGACCGAGGTAAATTACGAAGGTAAGGGACCTCATGGTGTATTAGTGTTTGTGGAATGTGCTACAAATAATACAACACGCACCGTAGCTAATGTAAAATCATATTTTAATAAAGCGGGAGGAAGTGTGGTGCCAACAGGCTCGTTGGAATTTATGTTTGAGCGTAAGGCTATTTTTGAGTTTCCTAAAACAGATGATATTGATATCGAAGAATTAGAATTGGAGTTGATTGATTTTGGCTTGGAAGAGATTGAAGTGGTGGATGATGTAGTAGTGGTAAGTGCCGATTATAAAGCTTTTGGCACATTGGGTAAAGCCTTGGAAGAGCAGGGGATAGAACCAACAAAATCTGTTTTGCAGCGGTTTGCCACTTCACCTGTGAGCTTTACTGAAGAGCAAATGCAGGATATCGAAAAGATGCTTAATAAGCTTGATGAGGATGATGATGTGCAAGAGGTATTTACAAATATAGCTTAGTACTTCTTTAAGTGTCAGAAAAACAAATACTCAAAAGAGAAATTATCCAAACAGAGGATGGTTCGCATACCCTTTTTGTTCCGGAATTAAATGAGAATTACCACTCTATACATGGAGCTAGGCAAGAGGCGGAGCATATCTTCATAAAAGAGGCTTTACAATATGCATCCCAATTAAAAACACATTTGAATGTCTTGGAGATTGGGTTTGGTACGGGATTGAATGCCTATTTAACTTTGCTATTTGCCCAAAAGCATGATATCCATATTCGATATTTTGGGATAGAGAAATATCCGATAGAGGAAAAGGAATATAGCCTCTTAAATTATGCAGAAAACGATGGGTGGTTTTATTCTTATTTCTTAAAACTTCATCAAACAGTCTGGGGAAATGAAGCAAGGATTCATAATTTTTTTTCATTAAAGAAAGAACAAGTTGATTTTCGTGAGATGCAACTTCCTACTGATTTTTTTGATGTGGTTTATTTTGATGCTTTTGGCCCTGATGTTCAAGCCGATTTATGGTCGGAGGAAGTTTTTAGGATAATTTATCAATCAATGAAAAGTGGGGGAGTGTTGACAACCTATTCGGTGAAAGGTGTAGTGCGACGTGCTATGAAGTCGGTAGGATTTAAGGTGGAAAAAATTCCTGGACCACCAGGAAAACGAGAAATGAGTCGAGCGATTAAGGCTTGAAATCACTATAATCGTACAATTCGAAAACTCTTCAATGCTTCGAAAGGGATTTCTTGTAAATCGATATTTGTAACCAAAGAGCGAGAAGGTCCTTTTTGTAGCAAATTGATAAATTGGAGCATATTTTTCTCAGCTCCGTATGCAATGATCATTACGTCACCATTTGGAAGGTTTTGCACACTTCCTGTTATTTCTAATTCAACTGCTTTTTGTTGGGTAAAAAAACGAAAACCGACCTGCTGAACGCGACCGGTTACAATTATTCTATAAGAAAGGGTTTGCATTTTTCTACCTACGGTAAAATTTAAGTAGTTTCTTTATTCCTGAAAGCTTCTCTTTATGCACCTTAAGGGATGTAAAACCTTCAATGTTTTTAAACTTACCATCCTCAGTTCTGAAAATTTCTATATGAGGACGAAGTGCGCCTTCTTTGATGTATTTGGCGTAAGCTTCTACATCTTTAGCATCACCTTCTACTTCTATTTCTATATGTCGAGTGTCACCATTTTTATAGATGGCATTAACATTAAATTTTATTGCTGCAGATTGAGAATAGAAGTTGAAATCAGCCTTCTCAAGATTGCCTTCAATAAATATGTCTAAATGTTTATCCATTAATTAGTTTTTCTAAGCTCTTCTCTATATATGATAGATACATTTACCGTGATATAGATACATTTACCGTGATTTCTTATGCAAAAATACACTTTTATTATTAATTAGAATAATTATACAATGATTTTTTTTAAGTTTTGGCCTAAAATAGTTCATTATTTTTAAAAATGGAGGCTTTGTATATAATGTCTAGTAAAATAAAGGTTTGAGTTAATTTAATAACCTGAGTTCGACGTAAGATTTCACTCACAGAAAGTCAATAGCAGACCAGATTTGCTGCTAAATATCACGAAGTACGGGCTATTTCGAGTGGTATTTCCTGTTTTGATTTTTGGGACACCCTAAGAATTTTTGGATACAATATGGAAAAGTTCCGCTTGTTCATCATCCATTTTTAATAGTTTTGATTTTGTATGTTTTGACTCAGGTAAGGTGTATGTTATTTCATACATATTATGAGTGAGTTCTTTTGTTTTTTCTATTGATATTTTAGAATCTTCTTTGTGCAACATTCGTTCAAGTTCTTTGTAAATACTATATGCTGTAAACGATATGCAAATATGAGCTTCAATTCGTCTTTGTAATTGATGATATATAGGGCGTATTCTCAGATCCGTTTTAGACATTCTAAATGCTCTCTCAATATGCCATAAGTTGGCATAATTTTCAATTATTTGTTTACTTGATAGTTTTGTATTTGTAATGTAGCCTTTTAACCCATCCCATCGATTATCTTCTTTATACTTTTCGTAGTCAATTTCAATCGATACTTTTCCTTTTAATTTTAAGTATTTATTATAACCTCTGTTATTAATGTTTGATTTGGTTAGCTTTCCGCTTTTTATTCTTTTCTCAAGACGTTTTAATCCTCGTTTTCTATTATGGGCATCCTTTTTTGCTCGTTTTTCAGAATAACTAATAATTATTCGCGTATTTTCATCCTTTTTAATCTTCTTAATCTGTCCGTCTTTTAGCTTGTTTTCTAATATCTTTTCTTTGATTTGTTGTGCTTCATTCTTTATTCTAGCTCCGAGTATATATTCGTACCCTTGTTTCTGTAACGCTTCGATATTATCTTTTGATAAAAGCCCAGAATCAGCAATCACTACTGGCTTTTGCAAATTAAATTTTAAGCTTATTTTTTCAAGAAAAGGAACTAAAGTGTGTCCTTCGTAAGTGTTCCCTTCAAAAATATCGTAACCTATTGCATAACCACCTAGACCAACTAATAAGCCTAAGAATATTTGAGGATTGCTGTGTTTTCCGTCTTTACTGAAGCCCGTTTTTCTTAAATCATCTTCATCAGCAGCTTCAAAATAAAGTGTTGTCATATCATAGAAAACAACGCTGATATTACCTCCAAGAATTTGTTTTGTGTGATTAAATGTTATCTGTTCAACTTTTTCTTTTAGTTGATTATTTAGCTTATCTAAAAAACGATAAACCGTATCTTTATTTACACTAATTCCCTGATAACGATATAAGTATTTAATGGTTTTAAGTTTGCTTAGTGGAAATGCAAGCCTTGAGATAACCAAGTGTCGAAATAATTCTTCATCTATTTCATTAAAACCAATTTTATCATAGATTTTTCCGAAAATCAATTCTGGCCCCACAACTCTGATACTTGAATTACTTAGAGTATCAAAAATACTATCAATCATTGTGTCTGTTTCTGAAACAAACAATTTTGGTTGAAAACTCAAATGCTCAAGTTCTTGTTTGCCCAGATATTCTAGTTTTTGAACTTCTTGTTCGGTTCTGCCACAACCAATTGTTTTTATGACTTT
>QNXT01000207.1 GCA_003973505.1 Bacteroidota bacterium | reverse complement strand
TGCCTATCAAATAAATAATGCGGAACTGAGTGCCTATGTTTTTACAAATATTGCGAAATGCTATTCCATAAAAAACAATGAAGCCAAAACAGATTATTATTTCAAAAAATCACTCTCTTTAATCGACAGTCTCAATAATGACACTAAAGCATGGATATACAAAACCATAGCATCAAACCTGTTATCGAGAGACAAATTGGATTCAGCAATTTATTTTGCAAAAAAATCGATGGAATTCATGCAGAATAATGGATATACATTCAACTATTTGGATGTTCAGAAAATCCTTTTTGAAGCAAAAATTAAAAAGAAATCATATAAAGAAGCAAGTCAACACTTTCTGACATACAACAAAATACGGGATAGTCTTAATGTGGTGCAAAAGGCTATTAATGCAGAAAAAATAAAGTTAGAGCAAGATTTTTTACTAAAAACGCAACAGCGAAATATCGAAGAAAACAATCGTAGAGTAAAATATCTTATGATTGGTTTCAGCTTAGTCGTTTTGCTCCTTGTATTAATAATGTTACTCAGTCGATATAAATCACGCTTACGACAATCCATTATAGAAAAAGAACTCATTGCAGCGAAGAAGAAAGAATTAGATGCCGATTTAGAATCCAAAAAGCAACTGCTCATTGCAAAAGCCATGAAAGAAATTCATCGAGCTGACTTTATACAAGATATTCTTAGCGATTTGAAAAAGATAAAACTTAAAGCGGTTAAAAAAGAAACTCAAGAAGCAATAAACATCATTCTTCAAAGACTAGAAAAAGGAGCAACGGATAATATGTGGGATGAATTTGAATTGAGTTTTGAAAAGGTGCATGAAGTATTTTTCAAGAATCTCATTGCAAAACACCCCGATTTGACTTCAAAGGATAAGAGGTTGTGTGCGCTTTTAGTATTGAATCTAACCTCTAAAGAAATAGCCCAAATTACGGGACAAGATTTCAAAACCGTTGAAAATGCCCGTACAAGACTCCGTAAAAAACTTAATCTAACAAATACTAAGACAGATTTAGTTACCTATCTGGCCAGTTTTAAATAAGCTTTCCAAATTTACTATAACACTATATTACTGACACTTATAATTAAATGAGTGTTTTTTTAATGCTCAAAATCGTCGATTGAGTGTTTATTCTACACCCATTTTTTTTGTGCTTATAAGTAAAGCATTCACATTTGCAAAACTTATTACAAACGACATGAATAAAGACAAAAGCATAATTATTAATAAACTTATTAAAGATTATAAAATTAAAAAATCTGCACTAAGAAAAGTAATTATGGCACTTAATAATGATAATGAGTGCATAGAAAAACAACAAAATAATAATATAAATACAAAACGTTATGACAAATAAACTAAACTATTTAATCGCATTTCTATTAATCTCAATGAGTGTAAATGCGCAATGGGTAAACAACACATCCATTAATACCGAAGTGAGCACGTATGCTGACGATAATATGGATATTCAATCCGTAGAATTAAGTGATGGACGTACAGCAGTCGTTTTCTGGCAACAAGTGGCAGCACCAACTAACTATGAGCTACGTATGCAAATCATGAGTAAAGCAGGTGTAAAAACACTTGGTTCATTAGGTGTTCTTATTAGCGATTCTATTCCAATGTCAACCTATACAAATACTTGGTCGTTAGTAAGAGACTCAAGTAATCATATTTATATCGGGGTAACCGGAACGGATGGTAATATAGGAATGGCTTTTAAAGTGGATACGCTTGGAAATCATTTATGGCCAAGTTCAGGAATAAACCTTGGATCTGGGTTTACAGTAAAGATATTACCTCTTAGTACTGGAAATGCCGCTGTATCGTGGATGAGTGGAACAACTGGAATATCATACCTTCAACAATTTGACAATTCAGGAAATGCCGTTTGGACAAACAATATTAACCTTGCTACAGGATGGTACACCGTTCCCGCAAATCTTTTTGAACTTTCAAATGGAGATATTGTAAGTATTTTCCATAAAAGAAGTTATGGTATCAACTCTACACTTTATGCACAGCGTTTTACAACCAACGGAGCTTCTGTTTGGTCTCAACCCACACAACTTTCAACTAAAACTACCGCATATAATTATTTATATAGCCCTGCACAAAATAATGACACCTGCTATTTGGGTTATGTTGGAAAATCGAATAATCGTTTCGACTCATATATTCAAAGAATAAATCCTGATGGAACTACACCATGGGGTGCAAATGGTTTGGATTTTGATGTGAATACAACATCCTTTGAAATGGATATAAGAATCGCAATCGAAGGAGAATCTCCTTATTTATGGGCAATGTGTACTTACACTAATTCAAATCAATCACAAAAGGGAGAGTATGTGCAAAAGATAAATATGTTTTCAGGAACTCGTTTACTTACAAATACTGCTAAAAGCGTATTTCCAATTGGCTCTGAATATACGCATGTAAGTAAATTATTAGTGTATGATGACGAACCCATCTTTTTACTACAAAAAGGAACTAATAATGGAGTGAGTGCTACACTTCTTGACCTTGTGAAGCTTAATTCTGTAGGTGACTTCCTATGGAGTGATACTTCAAAAGCTGTTGCAAGTAAACTTGGAACAAATAAAGGAAGAGCTAGCATAAATAATAAAGTAAATGATCAAATCGTTGTGGTGTTTGTTGAAGCGAAAGATACAAGTAGTACCGATCGAAAAATATATGCTCAAAACTTCTTAGATACTTTTGTTGTAGCCCAAAGTAGTGATGCTTTTATGCTAACTTATCGTATTCCTGGTCAAATTAGTTCCACTATCTATCCCAATGATTCGATAGTAGTAGTAATGCCTGCAAGCTCTATCTATCCCATCAGTTCAGCAGCTGAGTTTACAGTATCTCCAAATGCAAATGCTTTTATTGGCACCACCGCTCAAGATAGCGGACTAACAATGAACACATGGAATGATAGTCTTACTCCGGTCATTTATAATATCGTCGCTGAGGACGGGGTAACGACTAAACAATATCCTGTTTACGTTAAAATAATGTCCACCATTGGAATATCTGAGGCAGTAAACAAAAACCAAATTGTATTTAATAATCCAATAAGCAACTCTCTAAACATCAATTCTCTTGAGCCAATCAATAATATCAAGATAATCAACACCATGGGAGAAACGATATTTGAGCAGCAAAATATTCATGAATATTCTATCAAACTTAACACTTCGATGTGGGAGAAAGGACTGTATATTCTCATATTAAACTCCAATAATGTAAATAAAATCATCAAAAATTAGACTGAATATCTAATTTAATAATCTTAAATGGTCGGATAATACTAAATTATTCGACCATTTTTTATTTGTTTAATACGCTGATTTTCCATCTATTAAAATTGTTTATAAACTAAATAAATATATTTTTGCTTAGGTTAGTGAATATTAACTATCTTTGCCGACATAATATTTAATGCCATAATAAAATGCTATCAGATAGACAAACTGAAATAATTGAGAAATCAATTGACATAATTGGAACCAAGGGAATTCAGGGTTTAACCATTAAAAACCTGTCTAAAGAAATTGGTATCTCAGAACCTGCTATATATCGACACTTCGATAGTAAGACCTCCATATTAATTGCCATTTTAGACAATTTCAAAGAGATGGCTTCATTTATGGGTGATTCCATGAAGGAAAACAATAATGCAGCGATGACCAAGATTGAGTTTATGTTTTCACAAATTATTGGAATTTTCTCGGAAACACCCTCTTTTATTTCGGTAATTTTCTCCGAAGAAATATTCCGCAATGAAAAGATTCTTAAGGATAAAATCATTGAGATTATGGATCAGAATGAGCAAACCGTTGAGCAGATTATTAGCAGTGGACAGCAAAAAGGAGAGTTGAGAACGGATATTGATGCGAAGACACTTGCTTTGATCGTAATGGGAACCCTACGGTTTCGAATTAAACAATGGGACTTGAAAGACTATCATGGGAATATGATTTCGGAAGGAGCTGCATTAATTGAAAATCTTAAAAAGATATTGTCGAAATAGGAACACCAGAAAAACTAAAAAATAATATTATGAAAATCACAAAAGTTAAAGATACTGCAATAAAGGAAACGCCA
>QNXT01000119.1 GCA_003973505.1 Bacteroidota bacterium | reverse complement strand
TAAAATTATTGAAACAGGACCTTCCTTTGACGACGTTATTGGTCAAGATGACTTAACACGCTTTGATAATAAAAACAAGCCGCGTAAGAAAAAGAATAAGCGTAATAACAATAGGAATAGAAATGCTAATCGTCCGGAAAACAAGAACCGCAATGCAAACAGCGGTCGTCAACAGGATAAACAGCAAAACCATAAGTCGGATAAAAAACGCGAGTCGAACTCTGGTAACCAATCATCTAAAGCGGCTAAAGATGGTAGAGAAAAGAGGAATGCTCAAAATAAATCTGGAGGAAAAAACCGAAATCGCAATTGGCGAAACAATAAGGATAAAAAGAAGAATGGATAAACTCAATCAATTGTCATATAGTATGTTTATACGGAGTTTAACCGTATTATTAATTGCCTTATTTATTTCTTCATGTGGTAAAGAAACGGTGGTTGATTTGAATCAGGATGTGGGTGATAATTGGTCAAAAAACGATAAAGTCATTTTTGATTATCAAATTCATGACACGATTATGCCCGTGAATTTCTTCTTAAATGTAAGAAACACTACCGATTACAAATATGCCAATGTGTATTTTTTTATTAAAACAATTTACCCTGATCAACGTTATTCCATTGATACCGTCGAATGCTTTCTTGCCAATATGAAGGGAGAATGGTTGGGAAGTGGTTTTGGAAAATACCGTGATAACAGCTTTCCTTTTAAGAAAAATATGCGCTTTCCTATGAAAGGAAACTATCAAATGCAATTTGAAATGGCTATGCGCGATTCTGTTTTAGATGGTATTGATGCCATTGGTATTCGGGTAGAACGAGCAGACTAATGGTTTGGATGAAATAAGATTAAGTATTTAGTATGAAAAAAAGAACAAGCACTTCTCGAATTATAAAATTTTTATGGCTTTCCTTTGTATTTGGAATTCTTTTTATGGTGGCATTCTTTTATGCAATCTCCAAAGGGTGGTTGGGCGAAATGCCAACCCTTGCTGAACTTGAAAATCCTAAAACCAATTTAGCATCTGAAGTATATTCAGCAGACCAAGTATTGCTTGGTAAATACTATATTGAAGATCGTTCTACAGTGAGTTTTGATGAAATTTCACCCAATATGGTAAATGCCTTGGTTGCCACTGAAGATGTACGATTTTACGATCATGCCGGAGTTGATATTCGAGCACTTTTACGTGTATTCAAAGGAATCGTAACCGGACATCGAGCTGGTGGAGGTTCAACAATCACGCAACAATTAGCCAAAAATATGTTTCCACGAGGTGAAAAATTATCAAAGCCTAAAATGGTTCTTCGAAAATTTCAGGAATGGGTTATTGCTACCAAATTAGAGTATAATTACACTAAGGATGAAATTATGGCAATGTACTTAAACATTGTTACTTACGGTAATAATGCTTTTGGAATAAAAACGGCGGCTAAGACGTATTTTGCAAAAACACCAGCCGAATTAAATATTGAAGAAGCTGCTATCTTGGTAGGAATGTTGAAGGCTCCAACTTATTATAACCCTGTGCGAAATCCAAAACATGCCTTAAAACGCCGTTCTGTGGTTTTATCACAAATGAAAAAATATGGTTTTATCACTCCCGAAGAATATGACTCGCTCAATACATTACCTTTAGATATGAGTCGATATCAACGTCAAGACCATAAACTTGGACTGGCAACCTATTTTAGAGAATATCTACGTGGCCAGTTAAAGACTTGGTGTGCGAATCATTATAAAGCCGATGGCGAACCTTATAATCTGTATCGTGATGGCTTAAAAATTTATACAACCATTAATAGCAGAATGCAACAATACGCCGAAGAGGCCGTAGCTGAGCATTTAGGTAAAGAATTACAACCTGCATTTTTCAAACATTGGAAAACAACACGATATAAACACCCTCCATTTTTCCGTATTTCTAATAAAGAGTATAAACAAATCATGACCTCGGCAATGAAACGTTCAAGTCGTTATTATTGGCTAAAACATCGCGGTGTTGATGAAGATTCTATTCAGAAAGTATTTAATACTCCTGTTGAAATGCGTGTGTTCAGCTGGAATGGAGACATCGACACTACCATGACGCCCATGGATAGTATTTTATACTATAAATACTTTCTACATGTAGGATTGATGTCGGTAGAGCCACACACAGGATATGTTCGTGCCTATGTTGGAGGAATTAATTATAAGCATTTTCAATACGACCATGTGATGGTTGGAAAAAGACAGGTGGGTTCCACATTTAAGCCTTTTGTATATGCTTCAGCAATGCAAGAACTTGGTTATAACCCCTGTACACGAGTACCCAATGTTCCAGTAACTTTCCAAATGCCAGCCGGTCAGCCTGATTATACACCCAAGAATGCTGATGATGATAGAGAGGGTGAAATGGTTACATTGAAGTGGGCCTTAGCCAATTCTGTAAACTTTGTCTCAGCCTACTTAATAAAACGAGTAGGTCCTGAGAAGGTTGTTTCATTGGCTCGTGCAATGGGTGTAACGAGCGATATTGAACCCGTACCAGCAATTTGCCTCGGTACACCAAGTATTAGCGTTTATGAAATGGTAGGTGCTTTAGCCACATTTGCAAACAAAGGCCAACATAAAAAACCCATTTTAATGACTCGTATTGAGGATAAAAATGGGAATACCATTGCCACCTTTACATCCGAATCGAATGACGCATTGGATGAAATAACGGCTTATAAAATGTTAAGCTTGATGAAAGGGGTAGTTGATTTGGGAACAGGTCGTCGATTGCGTTTCCGTTATCATATGAATCATCCTTTGGCCGGAAAAACAGGAACCACCGACAACAACTCTGACGGTTGGTTTATGGGCTTAACCCCTGATTTGGTGACGGGTCTATGGGTTGGAGCAGAAGACCGTTCGGTGCACTTCCGTAGTACGCATTTAGGACAAGGAGCTAATATGGCTCTTCCTATATGGGCTATTTATATGCAGAAAATATATGCGGATGATAAAATCAAAATTTCAAAAGGAGATTTTGAAAAGCCCTTGGGATATGATGTAAATTTTGATTGTGATAAAGAAAATCAAGAAGAGTCAACTGAGGATAATATTCCACAGGATATCAACGAAATTGATTTCTAACATAAACTAATTGGGTTCTACCCAATCACCATGTTCACGTATCAAATCAATTAGTCGCTCTACAGCATTTTCTTCGGGAACTCCCTTTAACATGACTTCTTTTCCTTTATAAAGGTTTATCTTGTTAAAGCCGGCACCAACGTATCCATAATCGGCATCGGCCATTTCGCCGGGTCCGTTTACAATACAGCCCATAATTCCAATTTTCAAACCTACCAAATGCCCGGTTTTCTCTCGAATACGAGCTGTAGTTTCTTGAATATTATAGAGTGTTCGACCGCATGAAGGACAAGATATATAATCGGTTTTGGTAATACGACTTCGAGCAGCTTGTAAAATACCCAAGGCAGTATTAATCATTCGTTGCTGCGATATTTGTTCATCATGTTCTATCCAAATTCCATCACCTAAGCCATCAACAAATAAGGCTCCTAAATCAGCGGCAGCATATATCTGAAACACTTCTTCTGAAATTGCGGAATAACGCTTTTTTATAATTACTGGCAAGTCAATGTCATTATTTATCAATTCAATAAACATACGGCGATGCTCGGCCATGCTATGTTCCGTTTTGCTTTCGAAAACCAGAACAATATTTTGGCTTTTGGCTAACACATCTTGCCAATTCGTATCAAAATCGGATAAATTCATCAGCACAAAATTAGCTTGAGTAGAAATTTTATCCGCTTTCGCAAAATCAGTAAAAGTGAATAAAGGGAAACCATCAGCATCCGTTTTCCACTTAGCTAACTCTGTAATTCGTAATTTATCGGTAGCTGTATTCTCGAAATAAAAATCATGCTCCACCACAATGGGCGCATTTTTTCCACCAATTCCCACCACCTCTTTACTGGCTCTCTTGCTATACTCAAAAGGGTGAAGAGGATTCTTTTCAATGGCTTTGATTCCATGTTTTTGCTTCCTGTTATTATAGCGATTGGCAATAATCTTAGCCACAGGAATTTCAAATTCCGGTTCTTCGGTTAAAGAAACCCGAATGGTGTCACCAATACC
>QNXT01000085.1 GCA_003973505.1 Bacteroidota bacterium | reverse complement strand
TAATGAATTTTACCTGTTTCTTCATCAATGGGGAAGCCATAGGTATTTTCTTGACTGAAAGCCTTTGATGTGATTATCATAAAAAGCGTGATTACGCTCAATCTTATCCATTTATTCATTTGTATGCTAATTTTGATTAGAAAATATGTTACAAATATAGTCTTTCTTGATAAAGTAGGAAATGGCTTCAAAATTTTCTATTAACCTATAATTGTTAACTGATTTTGGTGAAATTCTAATGGTTACTGCATTTTCGTGTAATAAAATTTGAGTTAATTCGTGTAATTCGTGGACTACAAACAACTAACCATTATGAATATTTGGTATGTAGATTAATCAAAGTATAAGTATGCCCTGAACTTAGTTGCTAGTTTTTAAGGAGTTGTTTTTTTGTTAATCTTTATTCTCAACGCAATTCTCAATTTCTTAAAATATCTTACCTTTGTTTCTATGAGAAAACTAAAAAATAGTGAACTGAATCGTATATCTGTTGCTGATTTTAAGACTGTGAAGAAAATGCCGGTCACCATTATTTTGGACAATATCCGAAGTTTGGCAAATGTGGGCTCGGTGTTTCGCACTTCCGATGCTTTTTTGATAAAGGAGATTATATTATGTGGGATAACTGCTACGCCACCACATCGCGAGATTCAGAAAACGGCCTTGGGAGCCACCGAGTCGGTGGATTGGCGTTATGTTGAATCAACCGCAGAGGTTGTGAAAGAATTGCAGGCAAACAAAGTGAGAGTATATGCTGTGGAACAAGCTGATGAAAGTAAGATGTTGGATGTTATAGCCATCGATTTTGACCAAGAAATAGCTATTGTAATGGGAAATGAGGTAAAAGGCGTTTCGGATGAGGTAATGGAGATTGTGGATGATTGCATTGAATTGCCACAGTTTGGAACAAAACATTCATTAAATATTTCGGTTACCACAGGGATTATGATTTGGGAATTGTTTCAACAATATCAACGACAATTGTAAGTAAAAGCGTTTTTGAATTTACCTTTTTGAAGCTTGAATAATAATGAGTTCATTTTGTTTAAAAGCCCTTATCTTTGTGTTTTATACTAAATTATAATAAACGCTCGTTTTGACAGCAAATAAAGACCAATAAAATAATGATTAAAAAACAACAATTCATTTTGATTTCCTTTATTCTACTTGCTTTAAGTTTCTCTTCATGCAAAAAAACGGTGGAGGATGCTCCTGATATGGGCTTCGATTATTTCCCCGTTGAGCAGGGTGTTTTCGTTAGTTATCAGGTGGAGTCCATTATCTGGGACGATAATAATCAAACAGTAGATACTACATATTATCAACTGAGAACGGAAGTTGACTCTTCATTTATTGATAATGAAGGAAGGAAGTCCTATCGATGGAAGCGTTATATTAAAACAGATACTACAAATTGGGAATTTGACCATACCTATGCTTTTACCAGAACGAATTCTCGGTTGGAAACAGTAGAAGGAAATAATCGATATGTACGTTTGGCTTTTCCTGTTCGACTTGGAGCTAATTGGGATGTAAATGCATTTAATAAAAAAGACAAACAAGAAGCTAAATATATTGATGTGGATGCAGCCTTGAAAATTAACAATGAAAACTACGATAAATGTGCCATTGTTTTATTGGAAGATAATAGTAGTTTGGTAAATAATTATTTCCAAGAAGATATTTATGCTCGAGGTGTAGGTTTAGTAAAACGTACTGATATACACGTTGATAAAAAAATAAGTGGTGAAATTATCAGAGGTTATAAGTACACATATATTGTTTACGAACATGGCGTTATTTCCTATTAAATCCGTATTAAACATCTAAATAGGCTTTTGCAATAAATCATCTCTTATGCGTATTATTCCTACTATTCTATTTTTGTTTTTATCAATTTCAAGTATTGCTCAATCCCGTTTTCCAGGAATGTTTTTGGTGAGTTTTACCGATAAAAACAATTCTCCATTCAGTATAAATCAGCCCCACGATTTCCTAAGTGAACGGGCAATTGCACGAAGAACGAAATTTAATATTGCTATTACTGAGCAAGATTTACCCGTGAATAAAAGCTATATTGATAGTTTAGCTTACTATGGCGCAAAGGCTCAGTTTGCATCAAAATGGCTGAATGCAGTATTGATTCAGATGGATGATTCCTTGAAAATGGAAGCTTTGAAAAATCTTTCTTTTATCGATTCAACCCAGTATTTAGCTCCGGTAAAAAATAATAAGAAAAGAAAAAAGAAGTCGAAAGCACGTTTAGCTGATGTTGAGATGGAATTTCAGTATGAAACACCCATAGATTATGGAGAATCAGAAGCACAATTAAGGATGATTGGCATCCCTGAATTACATAAAAAGTACTTAGGTAAAGGCATTCAAATAGCTGTTTTGGACAATGGTTTTCGGGGAATGAATAAAATGAGTGTGTTTAATGGTTTGTTTGATAGCGGGCAAATATTAGGCGTGAAGGATTTCGCAAATCCGGGAGGAGATGTATTCTCTGCGGGTAATCATGGAACTTATGTAATGACAACGATGGCTGCTTTTGAACCTGGGGTTCTTGTGGGAACAGCTCCTGCCGCAAATTATTGGCTTATACATACCGAGGATAATAATTTTGAATATCCTGTTGAGGAGTTTAACTGGGCTGCGGGTGCTGAATTTGCGGACTCGGTAGGTGCTGATATTATCACCTCTTCACTTATTTATTCTTTATTTGACGATACATTATTAAACCACACACACCAACAGTTGGACGGAAAGACTGCAATCATATCGCGAGCTGCACAAATGGCTACGCAAAAAGGAATACTAGTCTATAATAGTGCTGGGAATGATGCATTAAAATCTTGGCATACCATTGCTTTTCCTGCTGATGCAAAAGATGTAATGACCGTTGGAGCTGTTGATATATATGGCAAACATGCAGCATTCAGTTCGGTGGGTTTATCCGATAGCTTACCCATAAAACCCAATGTGGTAGCTGTGGGACAAGGGGTTAAATCCATGTCGCCAAATACAGGTAAAATCGTGTCAATAAATGGCACCTCCTTTTCAAACCCTACTATTGCAGGAGCTACTGCGGTGTTATTGGAAGCCAATCCAAAGGCTACACCTGCTGAAATCAGACAAGCAATTCAGCAATCTGCCACCTTAGCTTTAAGTCCGGATTCGGTTTTAGGCTATGGAATTCCTAATTTTACTTTGGCAAATATTATTCTGAACAGGTATTATCAGAGTGGTGATTATACATTTCCAGATGAAAGCTTTATTATTATGCCAAATCCTTTCGTAAATAGTTTTCAAATTCTCTATAATTTACTGGATAGCGAAACTGTGAAGCTGCAAATTTTTGATGTGAGTGGCAAACTCTTGCATGAAGATTCGTCTTTACCTACTTCCATAGGCCTTCATTTATGGAAAGTATCAGCCGCAGAAGAATTATCGCAAGGATTATTTATAATTGTACTGCAAATTGGGGGCAAAAAATACAGTCGAAAAATTGTTAAAAAATAGCCTGAGTACATCAAAAAATAGTTCCAATTTATAGAAGAAACTATTCATGATTATGTAAGGGTTAAAGTTCAAACTTATAGTATTTGCCCTATGCAATAAATTTGTAGGTTTGTATATCAAATTTGACACGACAGCTTTGAAAAGAAAAACGAATCATATATTTCTTTTTTTTGTATTGTTAGGCTTTCTAACATCTTGTTATCCAACCAAACATATTGGCGAGGACGACCGCCTTTTGCTCAAGAATTCCTATAAAATAAAAGGGAATAAAATCAAACAAAGCGATATTTCTTCTTTATATCTTCAAAAAACAAACCGGCGGGTATTGGGTGTGCGTATTTATGCTCAGGCTTATGATTTTGGAATGCTATTTAGAGATAGTAGTTGGATGAATAGGCTTTTTACAAAAAATATTGGCGAGAAACCCGTTTTGTATGATTCGAATATGGTTGATAAAACCTTTGCTAATATTCGCCAATATTTGGAAAATAACGGATATTTTAATGCTAAAATTAAAGCTCAGATTACTGAATATCCCGGCATGAAAACCGTAAAGGTTAAATATATTATTTATCCGAATGAACCTTATCGAATTCGGAAAATAAAGCTGGATATTCCTGACCCCAATCTCGAAGCTTTTGTAACTGTTGACTTTAATAATCGATAT
>QNXT01000220.1 GCA_003973505.1 Bacteroidota bacterium | reverse complement strand
TCAGACCTAAAAAGTCCATCTTCAAAAGTCCGATATCTTCCACATAATGCCCGTCATATTGCGTGGCATAATCCAATGAGGAGTCCTTTACATGCGTAATGGGCACATAGTTATCGAGATCGTCTTTTGCGATAATAATTCCACATGCATGGGTTCCTGTATTTCGAACAGAGCCTTCCAATTTTTTTGCAAACTCTAATACAGAGCGTTCTTCAGGCTTTCCATTATCGAGTATATCCTGAAACTCAGGTACTTGGTCAAAGGCTTTTTCCAAGGTCGTACCCGGCTTATCGGGAACAAATTTCGCAAGGGCATTTGACTGAGATAGGGGAAGGTCCTGTACACGGGCTACATCTTTTATGGACGATTTAGCCGCCATGGTTCCAAAGGTGATTAGGTGTGCAACACGCTTAGCACCATACTTTTCTTTCACCCATTGCAATACTTTTTCACGACCTGCATCATCAAAATCGATATCGATATCGGGCATGGATATACGATCGGGATTTAAGAATCTCTCGAACAGAAGATTATACTTAAGTGGATCAATATCCGTTATTCGAAGACAATATGCTACGGCAGAACCTGCGGCACTTCCACGTCCTGGACCAACTGAAACGCCCATTTCTCGGGCTGCTTTTAAGAAATCCCAAACGATAAGGAAGTAACCAGGGAAGCCCATGTGTTTGATGGTGCCTAATTCAAATTCCAAGCGATCTATTACTTCTTTGGATAGTTCCTCTCCCCATCGTTTTTTAGCTCCTTCGTAAGTGATATGCTTAAGGTAATCATCTTCATTATCGAAACCCTCAGGCAATTCAAAGTCGGGCATGATGGCTTTTTTATTTAGCTCAAAATACTCTACTTTGTCAACAATTTCTTGTGTATTCAAAATGGCCTCAGGAAGATCGGCAAACAGCATGGCCATTTCATCGCGTGTTTTTAGCCACTCTTGCCCTGAGTAACGCATTCGCGAAGTATCATCTACCATTTTGCCAGTACTCAAACAAATAAGTCGGTCGTGAGCCTCAGCATCTTCTTCGTTAAGGTAGTGCACATCATTGGTTGCAATGATTTTTACCCCATGCTTTTTGGAAAATTCCACCAAATGTTTATTGACAAATACTTGATCGGGATATACATCCTGATTCATTTTTGGGTCGGTGGCCTGGTGGCGTTGAAGTTCTAGATAAAAATCGTCACCAAAAACATCCTTATACCAAAGCAAAGCTTCTTCTGCCGAGTCCACCGTTTCGTTCATTAGCTTACGGTTGATTTCGCCAGCCAGGCAGGCACTACTGGCAATGATGCCTTCATGATACTTTTGAAGTAGTTCTTTATCAATTCGGGGTTTATAGTAATAACCTTCCGAAAAAGCAATAGATGAGAGTTTTGTAAGGTTTTTATAGCCTTTTTCATTTTTAGCCAATAAAACCAAATGATAATATTTTTTATTCTCATTTCCACGCCCTTTATGGTCGCCATGAGCCAAATAGGCCTCCATACCGATGATGGGCTTAATGCCTTCTTTGGTCATTATATTATGGAATTCTTTTACTCCATACATATTACCATGGTCGGTGATGGCTACGGCTTTCATGCCGTCGGCTTTTACTTTTTTTGCAAGCTTTTTAATGTTGGTCATTCCATCCAAAATGGAATATTGGGTATGTAGATGCAAATGGGTGAATTGCATTTTACCATCTTCTTCTACATTAGCTTCATCAATAACCTGGGTCTCAACTTGTTCTTCTTTTGCTTCTTCGCTTACTTCCTTTTGGTCTTCTTCCAGATCATTGGGGTTATAAGGTTCAATATTTAAACCAATTAGCTGAATAACATCAGGGTTTTCTTCTTTAAACTTGACTAGGGTAGTATCATCAAGTCCGGCTGTTTTTGCCGGAATAATCTCGCGACGAAGCATTTCGAGAAAACAACGAGCTGTAGCTTCCACATCAGCCGCAGCATTATGAGCTTCTATAATTTCTTCGTCGAATAATTTTTGATATAGCTCTCCCAATTTTGGCCACTTATACCGTCCGCTTTTATTTGGGATAGCGCAAAAATCAGTTCCTAAATCCTTAGTGTCGATGGTTGGAATTTTTTCAAGAAATTGATCCATTCCCTTGCGATGTAATTCAGCTCCCACAATATTATTATCGAAACTGATATTATGTCCAATCACATATTCGCATTGGGAGGCAATTTCCTTAAATTCATTTAAAACGCGCTCCAAATCCACGCCTTGTTTTAGTGCTCTTTCGGTAGAAATCCCATGAACCTTTACAACATTATAAGGTATTTCATAGTCCTCTGGTTTTATGATATAATTCTTTACTTCAACCAGCTTTCCACTTTTGTCGTGAACCTGCCAGGCAATTTGAACCATTCGTGGCCAATTGTCTGAATCAGTGATGGGTGCATTCCAATTATTTGGAAGTCCAGTGGTCTCGGTGTCGTAAATTATATACATAAAAGAGGCTGTTTTTGTAATGAAAAAATGGAATGTAAAAGTACTTATTTAAACGGGTTTTATGCTCGCTGTTGATAAAAATATGGTATTTTTTTAAGCCAAAGAAATACAGATTATTGGGACTTTTAATATCTCTAAATAAGTGAGATTTTCAGAATTTTATTGATTTGACTGTTTGAATGACAAGCTTGAAGTTTTTTTAGCCTTAGTGTTTCTTAGAGCCTTCGAGCCTTTGTGGCTATTGTTCAGTATCTTGCCACCAAGACACTAAGACACAAAGCCTGCCTTTCGGTAGACAGGCTTCACAAAGATATTTATTTCAAACATAATTGTCAGATAATCTGTGATATAAAAGTAATAGTCTGGGTCTGAAACTTCAGATAATTGATTTCAATATATTCCCAAAGGAGTTAGATTGAAATTATAGTCAGATGAAATCATAGAATCCATGTGCCGACAGGCACAAATGCGTCAAATTATAGCTTGTTTTTCCGCAGGAAAATAAAAGCATAAATATAGACAACCAATTTCATCAGTATCTTTTGGTGACTCAGTAGCTTTCACCTATAACTGCTTACGTAAGATGATTTTCGAAGAAGCTGGTTTCTAAATTATTTATAGAATTCAATTTTATCGCAATCACAATCCTTCCAAATGGGTGATTTTATTTTTGTAATGCTGTGATCATCTAATATATAGCTTGGCAGTTCTCCATTGTCGAATACAAATATTGCAATTTGTTTTTTCTTTAATGTGTATATTTCTTCTTTGTTAAGTAAATGAGAACAAGCTTTGTAAGGTGCATAAAATAAGAAACGTACAGCTCCATGAAAATAGAAATTGGAAAAATGCGAATGCTCAGGAAATTCCATTTTCGATAATTGCTTGAATGTCTGATTCTCAATGTAGTTTTCCTGCCATTTGTCTTTTCTCCATCCGGGATTATTTCTTAAAGTATCGAAACTAAAGAAAGTGTAAAATAGAAAGATGAACAGGCTGATTCTTAAAATGGATTGTAGGAGATGATGTGATTTCAACTTATTGAATAGTAATATTATGGGGCTTAGAATAAGAACAAAAAGAAGTGGACTGATAATAAAAGTGAAGGCAGGCATTTTGGTGGCTGCAATGCTGAAAAAGATTGTTACAATAAGAACCCAACTGATGATTGCTATTTTGTATTCTTTTTTTATTCTCAGAAATAGAAAGCCCAGTAAAGCCACAGGAATTAAGTAATAAGAATAGGGGTTGATATACTCATTCCATTGTAAGAGATGATAATTCCATGCGCCGCCATGACCCTCTAATACTTTATGAAAATGTTCGGTATTCATGGCAAATTCCTGACGGCTACGTTCAGGAAAACGTATAAGGATATAGAGTTGCCAGGGTAAACTAATTGAAATAGTGATAATAAGGCTTTTCAGTAGTTGAAAATATTGCTGTATATCTGTTCTTTTGTTTTTATCGAATATGATATTCAATCCCCAACCTGCGTACACAATAAGCCCTACCAGCCATTTTGTAAGAATGGCAATGCCACTAAAAAGACCGATGGCAAGTAGCCAGTATTTATTCTTAGAGTTTTGATATTCAAACCAAGCCCAAAAGCTTGCTGTAACATAAAAAATAAAGGCAACATCATTATGGTCGGTGTTGAGTATGCCCGGAACAAGTTGCAGTAAAAAGCTGGATGTTAGAAATAAAAATGCAGCATAGAAACCAAGACTTTTAT
>QNXT01000202.1 GCA_003973505.1 Bacteroidota bacterium | reverse complement strand
TGAAAAAGAGGGGCTGCTGTGGGAGATTTCAATTAAAACCCTACTTTCGCAAAATAATTCAAAATATAGAAAAATGGCCTACGAAGTAAAAGAGTTTTTAGCCTTAGGAAAAAATATTCCGATTGTTGATGTGCGTACACCTGCCGAGTTTGAGCAGGGACATATTCCCGGAGCATACAATATTCCTTTGTTTAGCAATGAGGAGCGTGCCGTTGTGGGAACACTTTACAAACATCATGGTAAACAAACGGCGACAATCAAAGGTTTGGAATTCGTTGGTCCCAATATGGCTGTTTTTGCGAAGCGAGCTCGTAAACTTGCCGTTGATGGAAAAATATTGGTGCATTGTTGGCGTGGAGGAATGCGATCAGCAAGCATGGCATGGTTGTTTAAAACCATTGGTTTGGAGGCAGAAACTTTAGTGGGAGGCTATAAGGCTTATCGCCGATATATTCGTTCGTCTTTTACCTGGGAGCGAAAAATGCTGATTCTTGGAGGCTTAACAGGAAGTGGAAAGACAGATGTACTGAAGGAACTGGAAAAAATGGGTGAGCAATTTCTTGATTTGGAAGGTGTGGCTCATCATCGAGGTTCGAGTTTTGGACAAATAGGGCAGGGGGAGCAGCCTTCGAATGAGCAGTTTGAAAATAACCTTGCTGCAGATTGGATGGCTATGGATGCCAATCGTATCATTTGGGTTGAAGACGAAAGTAAACCCATGGGAAGAGTGCGTATAATGGATGATTTTTATGCTCGAATGCGTAAAACCCCATTGATTGTGTTGGAAATGCCGCGCGAATTGCGAGTGCCTCGTTTGGTGAACGACTATGCTTCCCTTGATATTCATCTGCTTGAAGAGGCTACACAAAGAATAGGAAAACGCATTGGTGGGCAGAATTTGAAAGATGCCCTACAAGCTCTACATGATGGCGATTTTGCCAAAGTGGCAAATATTACCCTCGACTATTATGATAAAACCTATAGCTACGGAATAGAGCAGCGCAAAGATGTAAATAAGATTTTTGTGCCAACAGACTCTGCTGACCCAAAGTATAATGCCGAGCTAATATTGGCAGCACTTCAAGAAAATAAAGATAAGCTTTTCAAAAGCTAATCTTCTTTCTTAGCCTTTTCTTTTTGTTCGAAATCGCGTTTAATAAAACCATGCACTTGCTCATCTGAAAGTCTTTTGGCTATGATTTTCTTTTTATCATCAAGTAAATAGATGGTTGGTGTACTAATAATATCGTAAGTGTCATGGTAATTTGGCGTGATTGAGCGCGGTCCATCCACATTAACCCAATCTTCAATGCCAAATGTTTTAATTGACTTTTTCCATTTTACGATACTGGTATCCGAACAAACAGAGAATACTTGAATACCATATTTTTCCTTATTCTCATCTATCCATTTTTTTAATCGTGGAATCTCATGCTTACAATGTCCGCAGTCGGGATCCCAAAATAGAACGAGTGTATAATTAGCATTTACATCGTATAACGATCTTAAAACCATGGCCGTATCTTGCATAATCATATTAGGAGCTGTTTTTCCTATTAGCAATCGGTCCAACGTATTGATGCGCTCTGTCATATTTTTAAGAACGGTTTTATTTACCCAATAGGCTTCCCCTGTTAAGTAGTATTTTTTGCCAAGTGTTACAAAAACAGCGTCCATTCCCATAATATTTGAAGTTTCTGCTGCATAAGTGAAATACCAAATATTGAATTTATAGGTCTCCTTATTGGGTTTGGCAAGTTCTATAATTCGAATGGCTTCGGCACTTAATGTGTCAGGATGCTGGGGGATTACCTTTGTCCAATATTTCTTTATTTTTTGCGCATAGAAACGAGTGTGCAATAATCGCTCATCGGCAAAATCGAAATTATCGAAAAAATGAGCGCGATAGTATTTGTAGATATAGGTAGAATCGTCTGTGCCATCTTCATTTTTTGGTAATACTTTTGGAATTTCTGGTTCTTTTGAAGCCTTTAAGATAATGGTAAATAAGGCCTGAGGGTTTTCTTCCATATATTTAATACGGTAATCATCAGCTTCTTTACCTATGGCTTTGAGCTCCTCTTTAATCTCTTTTTTTCTAGCCTCAGTGGTTGTGCTGTCTTTCAATTCTTTATCCAAAGGAATCCTTTTTTTATTCAAATCCCCCATATAATTCATCAAAGCATAGAAATCGGAATTGTCTTTCGAACCTTTTACTTTCATGTTTTTTACCAAATCATCCATGCTGGTATGCAAACTAAAGTCTTGATCTTTATCAATTATTAGTTCAAAATAGTGTTTGTTTTCGAAAACAATTAAATACATTCCTCCTACGAGAGGTTTGTCTCCTTTGAAAATGTACTCACCTTTTTTATTAACAAATGCAGTATCAATAATTTTATTGCTTGTACCATAATAGGTAACTAAAGTAAGCTGTTTATCAGGTGCTTTATCAACTTTTACTTTGATGTTATACCCCTTGCTTTGGGCTGAAGCGGCAATGTTTAACAATAAAATTGAAATGCTTAATAGAATTATTCTATGAATACTCATGATGTAATATTTTTAAGTTACGGCATCTGTTTACAGAAATGATGCCATGCTATGATGCTTTATTTTGCGAAAGGTTTACTTAAAGTAGAAATTCATTTTCTTTATCGATTTCCTCTTGATAAAGTATTGTGTGAAGTTGTTTTAATGCACTTAATGCTCGAGGTCCCCAATGTACTTTTAATAAACGTTTTATTTCAAAAACAGCATTTTCTTTAGCAGCCATTTTATTCTTTTGAAATAAAACCACAAAGTCTTTTGTGTCTTGATAGCAATCGGCTAATTTTTCAGCCAAACTTACTTTTGCCGAGTCACTATTATCGTCAAGTTCCCAATATTCATCAGCTTTGCCAAACTTTGTTTTCAAATTCATAAATACTTCTTCCCAATGTTCCTCAGTTACATAGCGTTCGTTTGCCGATTCGTCACTTACTTCCACATCAGGTAAAAGCGAGGCTTTGAGGTACATCAAGGGTAATACTTTTTGGTAAAAGTTGATAATATCTTCAACTTTTTTATTCTTTAAATCCTCAGTAAAAGTATTGTACTCATGAGCAATACGAATCATTTCAAGAACGATTGTACTTTTTATTTTATTGATATTCTCTTCCATAGTATTCTGTTTTTTTGGGAATGCAAAAGTATCAAAATACCACGGAATTAATGCAGGAAATTATTCGATTTTCTATTGAAAGTATTTATTGTCGAATTTATAAGCGTTTTTAGGTGTTTCTTAATCATCTAAAATGATTTTAAGAGCCGCCTCTTTACTATCAACGGGCAATTGGCAAGCATTATTTACGCAAACATAAATGAGTGTTTTACCTTTGATAAAACGATCTTTCAAAATACTCAACTTTTGGTTGTCGGTAGTATCTGAAGCCCAAATGATATTTGGAAGATATTCGCTTTGCATATCAGTGAGCAGATTTTGTGCATCACTTCCGCAAATTACCACTTCATAAGTTGGCCCAATAAAACTCATCATCAACAGTCCCCAATTACTCATACTTGAACCATATTGTTTGAATTTCTGTTTGGTATTATGCAGCATCTGCTTGCTGATATTTTTATAGTTTTCTTCTTCGAAATAATGGGAAAGCTTAAATAAATTGCGTGCCATTACCGAGTTTGATGAGGGGATAACATTATCAAAGATTTCTGTTTTTCGGCTTACCAAAACTTCGTCGTCAGATGATGTAAAGAAAAACATGCCACTTTCTGTATCCTCGAATTTTTGGATAGTAAAATCACTGAATTCCTTTGCCTTAAGTAAATATCTTTCGCCTGAACCAATCTCATACAAACGGATCAATGCGTCAATCATAAAAGCATAATCATCTAAGTAAGCATTAATTTTCGATACGCCATTTTTATAAGTATGATAAAGGCTACCATCGGGTTTTTGCATATTTGCAAGGATAAAATCCATGGCTTTTTCTGCCGACTGCCGATAATTATCGTTACCTAAAGCAGTATAAGCATCGCAATAGCCTCGTATCATTTGCGCGTTCCAACTAAGTAAACTTTTATCATCCAATCCTGGGCGAATGCGCTTACTACGGTCAGCCATAAGTATTTCCTTGTCGTGTTTTATTTGCTTTTCCACTTCGGCGATACTTAGCTTATATTTATCAGCCAGGCTTTGAATATCAGGATTACGCATC
>QNXT01000201.1 GCA_003973505.1 Bacteroidota bacterium | reverse complement strand
TTCGACGTAAGATTTCACTCACAGAAAGTCAATAGCAGACCAGATTTGCTGCTAAATATCACGAAGGAATAGCGGGCTATTTCGAGTGGTATTTAGTGCGAAGATGGTTTGCTATTGACTTTTTCATATAAATTTCGATAATTAGCCCATATACTTCCCCAAATATACTCGAATTATCTCGATAGTCCATCGTATATTTGAGTCGTATATGAACTAATTATCTGAAACTGTGAGCAAAGCTTACATCGAACTCAGGTTATTAGGTTACTAATCAGTATAATGAAACATAGTAATAATAAGGGTTTGCAATGCTTGTTTTATGGTCTCTACCTTCGGAAGACAGGTTTGTGTTACTTTGTGCTTCTTTGAGTAACTCTGTGTAATAATTATTTACGTAGGCTATACCACAAAGATTCACAAAGAAGACACAAAGGTTCACAAAGATGACTACGATATTAAGTGTTTAACATTAATTTGACACTAAGATAAATAAAGAATAAAAACTCTAAAAAAAGAGACTGATTAGATACATTATTAGTAGTGGAAATAGAAAACTCTTTGAATTAGGCATTTATTTTTATAGCTTTGTGGGTGTGAATGAAAACGCTATTTGTTTAGACATTCTCTCCTCAGATAATTGTTTTCGATTTATAAACCTAAACAAAATTAAGATGAAAAAAAACTTACTCTTTATTCTCATGATTACACTATATTCTTGGGTTTCGGCTCAAGTTGTTAGTTCGAAAATAGGCATGGATGTGGTAAATACTCCATTTCAGCTTAGTCAGTCACAATCAAATAATAATGCTTCCTTAGGACAAGGCAATACTAAAGGGGTAAGTACAACCATAGTATCTCGGTGGTATAATTATGCCAATACGATGAACACTTTGAATGGAGGATTAGGTGTTTTAAACTCTAATTATCTTTTTCCTGACACCCAGATTACTGCACAGTTTGGAACAAATTACTCTACTCCATGGGTGCATAGTGCTGCGGTAGTATTGGATCCTACCGATCCATTATTCTATTCAAATACAGGCTTAAATATTGATGAAAATACGGCTTATTCATTGGATTCCATAGGTATTTATTGTAATTATACTCGAAATCCTTTATCCACCGTAGTGGATACTTTGATTGTTGAGTTTTTAGCAGAATCGGGTTCAAATATGCCAAGCTATTATTTTACAGGCTACTTCCCTCAGTCAGCTTATGGTGTAGATACAATATTTTTTAAGGGTTTACAACGTACCAACGCAACTTTGAATGCTCCAAATACGATTACGATAAAGTATCCATTAACGGCAGCATCGGCAATGGATACACTAGCTTCAGGTGTCAATTATTTCAAAATTGGCCCTTCATCGCCTATTACTGTTGCTGCAGGAAAAAAGGTAGCTATTACTTATCAATTCAAACCTGGATATACTTATGTTCAAGCAGATACTCTTAATAATAAAAATTACTTCAAATTATTATCTTATGAGGAAAATGGAAGTAATACCTATCCATTTTACACAAAATCATCATTCAATCAGTCATTTATATTACCTGCTTGGGCTCTTTTTGACCCATGGAGTAATTGGAATACTTTATATGTTCCTACTATTGCCTTTGTTCAAAGCTATAGTTTAGAAAATCATCTAGTTGATTTTAAGCTAACTGCTGCGCAAGGCATACAAGTCCCTGACTTGGTGATTACCGAAATAAACTATAATGGCCCTGAAAGTGGTACGGATTCTACAGAGTTTATTGAAATTTATAATAATGATACAGCAAATGTTAATTTGAATGGCTATTCTTTCGCTGAAGGGGTTAGTTATACATTTCCTGCAATAACAATTAATGCAGGTGATTATCTTGTAATTGCAAAAGACAGCTTAGTTATGCTAAATTTCTTTGGTGTTTCAACCAGACAATGGAATTCGGGTGCTTTGAGTAATGGTGGTGAGGATATTATTTTAGTTACAGCTAACGGTGACACCGTTGATGTGGTAGATTATGACGATTCAAGTCCTTGGCCTACATCTGCTGTTGATGGAGGTGGTCATAGCATGAGTTTTTGCGATTTGACCTTAGATAATAATATGGGAGCGAATTGGTCTGCTACAACCGAATTTGTGGGAGTAAATACTGCTGGAGATAGTATTTGGGCTAGTCCGGGTGTTGGATGTACAATAATTACTCCCCCAAATGGAGATACGATAGCACCTTTTGTGTTAGATGCTTTTATATTGAATAGCACTTCTCTAAAGGTAGTGTTTAGTGAAGCGGTGGGATTAAGTGCTGAAGATGTAAATAATTATTCGGGTTTGACAATTAGTTCGGCTGTGCGTAATTCAACAAAGGACACAGTTACTTTAACTTTAAGTACAGCCTTGATGAACGGCATAAATAATGTGTTAATAGTTGCAAATGTGAAAGATACATCAAATAATGTAATGCTAAACCCACAGAGTTTCGATATGATATATAATGATTTGAATACTAAATTAGTGATTACTGAGATTATGTATAATGATCTTTCTTCTTCTGACTCATTGGAGTATTTTGAGATTTATAATAATACATTTAACGCCATAAATATTGGAGGGTTCGAAATTACGGAAGGTGTTCACTATACTTTCCCTGTAAATACAATGCTTGGTTCAGGTAATTATCTTGTGATTGCTAAAGATTCTGCTTTAGTCAATTCTGTGTTTGGAATTACGGGTACGCATCAGTGGAAGAGTGGTGGATTGAAAAACTCGGGAGAGGATATTGAAATTCAAAATTCGATAGGTGATACCATTGCTTATGTGGATTATGATGATGCTAGTCCTTGGCCATTAAAAGGTGATGGTGATGGTCCTTCCATTGAGTATTGCGATTTAACTACAAATGCGGAATATTATAATAATGATGGTTCTAAGTGGGTGGCATGTAATCATTTTGTTACCTTATTTAATGGCGATTCTATCTTTGGAACACCAGGCACGGGCTGTTTTATTATATCGATTGAGAATCCAAATGGCAATACAGAGAATATCAGTATATATCCTAACCCTGTTAGCAATGTACTATATTTTGGAAATGTTTATTCAACCTACGAAGTGCGAATTTTCAATATCACTGGTAGTCAGGTAAAACGTTTTAATGTGAATGATTCTCATACTTCGATAGATATAAATGCGCTTAATTCGGGTTTGTATTTTATTCAGTTTGTGAATACGAAAACGATGAAAAAGACAATTAAAAAATTGATTGTTCAATAGAATATAGTCCAAACTGCTGACAGTTTATGAATTTACTATATAAATAGGATTAACGTAGTTAGGCTAATGAATAGACCGTGTCATCAGTTTTGGCGATATTATTGATTTTTCTTCAATAATAGTGACAAAACCTAGTTTATAACTAAGGTGTATTAGCTCTTGAAACTATCGGCTAGTTATGGTATAACAAAGTAAAAAATACAATACTATGAAAAAATTACTCATCCTGATTTTAGTGTTTGTTTCAACCTCCATTAAAGCGCAGGAAAAACAATTAACGCTTGATGAAAAAATCTACGGACTATCATTAATTTGGCAAGAGGTGAATTATAATTTCGCCTATTTGGAGCGTTATAAATATGATTGGGATAGTGTGTATATGGCGAATATTCCAAAGGTAATAGCTGCAAAAAATATTACGGAATACTACGCTGTTTTATCCCAAATTATTAATTCTTTTCATGAAGGACATACGACCGTTGTTCTACCTTTAGAGGTAAAAAAGATGTATGGTTACGTGCCAATAAGTTTGTCATATATAAATAGTAAGTATTATGTAACAGCATTTTCATCAGAATATAAAGATAAAATTTCTATTGGAAGTGTTTTAATAAAGGTTAATGCTTATGATGTGGATGATTATTATAATAAATTTGTGTTTCCTAATAATAATCTGGCAGAGCATATAGCAAAGAGACAGGTGGGTAAAGGTGCGTTTTTTGCAGGATTGTTAAGTGAAGGATTGGAAGCCACATTTCTTAATCCCAATGATATAACGGTTTCTCTGAAATTAAAGCATCATTCTTATTTTTCTGATGCTCCAGAAACGATTAAAGTTCCAAAAATGTATAAGGACACTGCCTTTTTACGTAAAAAATATGGTGATATTTCCTATATTCGTATTAAATCTTTTCTAAATGATGTCCCAAGTACTTCCTTTGCTAAAATAGTGGATAGCCTGAAAAATAGCAAAGCCATAAT
>QNXT01000166.1 GCA_003973505.1 Bacteroidota bacterium | reverse complement strand
GTACTATTGGATGAAATAGAAAAAGCCCATCCAGACGTATTTAATATACTACTACAGGTATTGGACGATGGAAGATTGACCGATAATAAAGGTCGTGTGGCTGATTTCAGAAATACCATCATCATACTTACATCAAATATTGGCTCACATTTAATTATGGAGAAACTTGGAAACGGTAATGCTATGGATCCAAAAGTACTTGAAGAAACAGAAGATGAAGTATTCAAGCTATTAAAGAAAAGCATCCGTCCCGAGTTCTTAAACAGAATTGACGAAACAATCATGTTTAAGCCATTAAATCAAGAGGAAATTAAGGATGTGGTTCGTTTACAATTCAATAGAATCAAGGAAATGTTGGATAAAGACAATATTAAATTGGAAATGACCGAAGCAGCCATTGACGAAATTGCTAAACTCGGCTACGATCCTCAATACGGAGCTCGTCCGGTAAAACGCGTACTTCAACGCAGTATATTGAATGAGCTATCGAAGATGATATTAGCCGGAAAAGTAGATAGAGAACATCCTATTGTGATTGATTTCAACAACGGAAACTTTGTTTTCAAAAATAATTAATAAATAATCACGTTTTCTTAAAAGCACACATCAAATTGATGTGTGCTTTTTTTACATTTGCACCCTAATTAAACAGCGTGAAATTTGAAAATCAGAATCACCATAGTATTGTTACTTATTAGTCTTGGACTTTTTGCTCAAAAAGGCAATAAAGATCGATACTTAACGCGTGATTCCACTTGGACATCCAATGGGGTATTTACTCTTAACATTGCCCAAACATCCTTTACCAATTGGGCTGCCGGAGGTGATAATCAAATTAACATCAACTCCATTCTTCACTATCGCTTAAGATATGGTAAAGCCAATACCTCTTGGGAAAACATTATTGAAGCACAATACGGGACTTTAATTTTTGCAAAAATTCGCACTAAAAAAACCAATGACAAACTCAACTTTACTTCGAAATTTGGTTACGATGCCAGTAAAAAATGGAAGTATTCTTATTATTTAAGTTTTCGAAGTCAGTTTACCAACGGCTATAAATACCCTAACGACAGCGTGCCCGTATCAAAATTTATGGCTCCTGGATATTTCATGGCGGGTGTTGGAATGGATTATTACCCCGTTAAGGAACTCTCCATTTTATTTTCACCCATCACCTATAAAGTAACTGTTGTAAACGACGATAAGCTCGCTGCCGATGGTAATTTTGGAGTAAAAAAAGCCATTCGCGATACAGCGGGAAATATCATTGTAGCACCACAACATTTTCTAAGTGAACCTGGTGCTTATATCAAAGTATTTTATCAAAAAGAATTCGACTCAGGATTAAACATTAGTTCCCGAATTGGATTTTTCTCCGCCTTTAATGGCAAACCCGAAAATATTGATGTTAACTGGAACACATTTATTTCCTACCGAATCACGCGGCGATTTATTATCACCTTTAGTTTGGATGTAATATATGATGATGATGCCATTATAAAAGAGGATACCAACGGTGATGGAATAAAAGAAGAAGTAGGCCCTCGTACGCAGGTAAAACAAGTAGCCGGATTGGGAATTTCCTTTAGTTTATAGTATTAACCTGAGTTCGATGTAAGCTTTGCTCACAGTTTCAGATAATTAGTTCATATACGACTCAAATTTACGATGGACTATCGAGATAATTCGAGTATATTTGGGAAAGTATGTGGGCTAATTATCGAAATTTATATAAAAAAAGTCAATAGCAAACCATCTTTGCACTAAATACCACTCGAAATAGCCCGCTATTACTTCGTGATATTTACAACAAATCTGGTCTGCTATTGACTTTCTGTGAGTGAAATCTTACGTCGAACTCAGGTTATTAAATTAAATAACAGAAAAAGAAAAACCCATTCTGAACAAACAGAATGGGTTTTCTTAATCTATAAACCACACAAAACACATTATATTAAAAATCCATATAAACACAAAATACGGATACAAACACAATCATATTAATCCGCTCAAAAGCAGCAAAATAAAATTATTCTCTAAAAAATTTTCTAAGGGAAATAAAATGAACCGAAGGAAAGTCTTCTTTTGAATAACCACCTCTTCTAAAGCGGCTGCAAAGATAGTAATGTTTTATACGCAAACAAGTTTTTCTATAAAAATATTGACAAAATAATTAATTTAATATATTACCGATTGATTTACTTGTATTTATATTACCTAAAAAGGTTTCTTTTTTTCATAAATAGCCTGTTTTTATTTCTAAAAGTGAAAATTTAAGTGGTAAAATACCTCAACAATCAACCGCCAAATACCAAAAATCGCTAAACTCTGTCTAATTTTGAAAAACAGGCATTATTTTATCATTCTATTTTTAGCTGAGGTTTGGCAGAAATACTTTACATCATACAATCCTAAAATTGCATTCGACTAAATGATCATTATAAGAATTCAGGCCTCCCCTCCTAAAATTCAGATTTTTATTTTCACCCCCAAACAAGCGTTAAAAAGTATTAATATTCTGAAAATTAAGTTCAATCAGCCCTTAAATTTTACTAATTTTGCGACTCATATTAAAACACTAATAAAGATGTCAAAACTATTATTAATCAGTAATTCAACCATGGCAGGAGAAGCCTATTTAGGTTGGCCACAACAATACATTAAAGACTTTCTAAAAAACGAAGTAAAACGGGTTTTGTTTATCCCCTATGCCGGTGTAAATCTATCCGATAAAGGCTTGCAAGCTTCTTGGGATGCTTATGAAGAGCGTGTTGCCACAGTATATAAATCAATGGGCTATGAGCTTTATTCAATTCATAACGAAGCGGATCCTATTAAAGCTGTTGAAGAAGCCGAAAGCATTGCAGTGGGTGGTGGAAATACATTTTACCTTTTCAAAATGATGCAGGAAACCGGCATTATGCCCGCAATTAAAAAGCGTGTGGAAGCCGGAATGCCATATATGGGTTGGAGTGCGGGTTCAAATTCGGCTTGTCCAAGTTTGAAAACCACCAATGATATGCCTATTGTTGAACCTTCAAGTTTCGATGGAATCGGCATTATTCCTTTCCAAATTAACCCGCATTATTTGGATGCCCATCCTGATGGTCATGGTGGAGAAACTCGCGAGCAGCGTCTTGAAGAATTTATGGCTGTAAATCCCGACATGTATATTGTGGGATTGCGTGAAGCTTGTTTGCTTCAAATGGAAGGTGATAAAATGGAGCTTAAAGGAAAGCACAGCATGCGAATATTTAAGCACGGACAAAAAACTTATGAAGTACAACCAGGTGACGATTTAAGTTTCTTATTTTAATTTTGAGAATGCACATAATAAAATATAAAGCAATAAATAATGAAGTATAAATATGTAATAGCAGTGGCGGCAATAAGCTTAGGCCTTGCCTCCTGCGATGATGTAGCAAAGCATGTTACAAAAAACAAAAACATGGAGAAAGAAGCGATTGAGAAAGGAATTGATTTGGCAAACCTTGACACAAGTGTAAAACCAGGAGATAATTTTTTCCAATATGCAAATGGTGGTTGGCTAAAAGCAAACCCTATTCCTGACGAATACAGTCGCTATGGCGCTTTCGCAATTTTAGGAAAGAAAAATCAAAAGGAAATTAAATCGATTATCGATGAACTAGCCTCTTTGAAAGACGTAAAAAAAGGAAGTCCTGAACAGCAAATTCGCGATTTCTATAATGCAGGTATGGACACTGTGCGTATTGAAGAATTGGGATATCAGCCCATTCAAAAGCGTTTGGATGAAATCGCAAATATTAGCAATACCGATGAGTTAGTTGACATGCAAGCAAAATTGAATATGGAAGGCAGCTATCCTTTATTTGCCATTTTCAGTTCACAAGACGATAAAAACAGTAGCGATGTAATTGCCAACTTTGTTCAAGGTGGTTTGGGACTACCCGATCGCGATTATTATACTAATACAGATGAGCGTTCAGAATCAATCCGTAAAGCGTATGTTGAGCATATCAGTAAAATGTTCCAATTGACTGGTGTTCCTGCTGAAGAGGCTGATAAAAAAGCTTCTAAAGTAATGGAAATCGAAACCAATTTGGCTAATGCATCCATGACTATGTTGGAGCGTCGTGACCCAAATGCTACCTATAATATTTATAAACGTGAGGAATTGAAATCTTTATTTGGTGACTATGATATTAATAAATACCTAAATGATTTGGGAATTGGAGATATCGATCATGCAAATGTTCGTCAACCAAAATTTTT
>QNXT01000217.1 GCA_003973505.1 Bacteroidota bacterium | reverse complement strand
ACCTTAGCTTCCAACAACTTTGACAGACTAATCGCGATACAGCCACTCCCTGTTCCCACATCTAAAACAGATATCTTATTCCTCGACTTATTTTCTTGAACGATTAGACCCACCAATTCCTCTGTCTCAGGCCGGGGAATAAGCACTGATTCATTAAGCTTAAAGGTCATTCCTTGAAACTCTGTTTCGCCAAGTGCATATTGTAGGGGCATTCCCTTTTTTATACTCTTAATGACAAAATGAATTTGAAGCAATAAAGACTCTCCTACTCTTTTATCCCCATACAGTGCTAATTGTAAACGAGGCACATTCGTAAAATGAGACACCACCGCATCAACTAAAAAATCAGCTGCTGTGATTTCTGTATTTTCACTAAGAAAACCTGAATAATACTTACGAATATCGGACAATCGATTACTTGACACTTTCATTTTACAAAGATAGCTGATTCGTATTATCCAAAGTGAATTTAATTACCTTTGCACAAAGTAAACACATACTTTTTGTTAATATTAAAACTACTTAAATTGTCATATATTAAACTTATTGGCAAAAAATCTATGAAAATTCTACATACAATTTCTCGAAAACTAAAAGCCATCAAATCCCCAAATTATCATTTGCTAATAAAATCAAGCAATAGTTTATTTCAGTTGGGAACTGTTTTTATATCGACCTTAGTATTGCTACGCATATACGAATACGTTCTATTAAACAATCATCATGATTTGTCAAATATCGGCTTAAGCGCATTATTCAATGCCGTTAGCATCGACCTAATTTTAGGTATAGGATTTATCGGAATCATGCTTCTTCCATATATTGCTATCTATCGGTTTTCCCCAAAAATAGCAAAAGCCATTTTCATTATTCTGGTGAATATTACCATCATACTAAGCATTGTATTAATACAATACTTCGACATTACACTCATTCCCTTAGACCGGGTGGTTTATGCCTATTCGTGGGAAAGCATGCTGGAGCTATCAAATACCACTGCATTTGATTATACAACAATTCTCCCTTTTATTCTTTCTTTAATCTTTTTCAACGCCTCCTTATTTTTAATAAAACATATTAAATTTAAGCCCCTATTTATCCTTATCACCATTTTTACAAGTTTAACATTCGGACTTTTACATAATAAATTTCTTCCTCACGAGCGTGACTACGATAGCGAATTGGATTATTATTATAGTTATAATAAACTCGTATATTTTGTAAAAGATGTAATTCGATATAAGCCAAGCAAAGACTTAGATTTAGAGAATATTAAAAACGCACTTAAATCTTATCGCAAAGTATTCAACGATCGTAAATATGTAAGCTTAAGCAAGCCTTTTCTTCGTAAACGTGAAAAAGGCAACCCTTTAGGCGCATATTTCAATAAAACCAAAGATGGCAAGAAACCAAATATTGTCTTCATTATTGTGGAGAGTTTATGCCCTGCTGTTTCAGGACCGTATAGCGATAAAACAAGTTTCACTCCATTCTTAGATTCACTTACAAAACAGAGTTTATATTGGAGAAACAACCTTTCTACTGCCGAGCGTACATTTGGTGTTCTACCAGCGGTTTTCGGCTCGCAGCCCTATGGTAAAAAGGGATTTCTGGACTATAATAAAGATATGCCTCCACATAAAAACCTAATTAATATTTTAGGTAAAAACCAATATGAAACGCGGTTTTTCTATGGTGGTTACCCTGTTTTTGACCATATGGATATTTTTATGCACCTAAATGAGATTGATACCATCATCAATCGTTTTGACCCAAATGATTCCATTCCTTATAATGAAAATGGTTTTTCATGGGGATATTCTGATCATGCCATTTTCCAAAGCACTTTCAACAATATTCCTGATTCGAACCAAGCCTACTTATCCATATATCTAACATTATCAACACATTCACCTTTTATGTTGAAGAATCAGGAATATTATATGCAAAGGGTAATGGAGCGATTAAAAGAGCTGAAAGTTCCTGAAAACAAATTGGAGCAGTATCGTAAAAATCAAAAAAAACTATCCACTTTTGTTTTCTTTGATGATGAATTACGAAGCTTTTTCAAAGAGTATCGAAAAAGAAAAGACTTTGAAAATACGATATTCGTCATTACAGGTGATCATAGAGGAATTATATTTTACCGTACTTCCCATATTGATGTTTATCACACTCCTTTAATAATCTATTCTCCATTATTAAAGAAACCCCAAGAATTTGGAGGCGTAACAAGTCATTTAGACCTTACACCCACTTTCGTTAATTTTCTTGAAAAGGAATATCAAATAAAAGCTCCACAGGAAGTGAATTGGCTTGGACAACTCTTGGATACATCCATTGATTTTCATAGCAGTCAGCGAATGGCTTTTATGCGAAACAACCGAAATATTGAGGATTACCTCCACAACAATTACTATTTAACAAAAGATGAACTGTATAAAGTCCATGACTTAATGAAATTGGAAGGTGTTGATATGCCTGAAAAGAAGCAAGAATTAAAAAAGGAATTGGATGATTTTAAAAACCTGAATCAGTTTTATTTTATGGTGGATAATCTTCAAGGAAATATGAATATTAAGGAGCTTGCAAACCATGAATATAATTTTGACGGGAAAGTAATTCCTTTTTTTAAGAACGATACGACAAGCGAAAAAGCCTTTAATGGAAGTCGAAGTTTACTCCTACGAAAGGATCAGGAATATGGAAGTATCACACCTACCATTATATTAGAAAAGGGTATTAGCAAGGTTTATATTGAATGCACATTCAAAATATTCGTGGAAGAAAATGGAAAACATAACCCCTTATTTGTCACTTCGGTTAGTAAGGATGGCAAAAATCTTGATTGGGAAGGAATTGATTTTATGACAAAAGATTATGGCACAACATCAGGTTGGAAAAACATCAAAGTTTCCAAAACACTATATATTGACAAAAAGAATTCCAAAGGCAGTGAGTTGAAACTATACCTTTGGAATACGCATGGTACAAAAATGTACTATGATAATATTAAAGTGCGAATTAAGGTGAAATAATTATTTTGTTTTCACCTTACGTACCGAATCGATTACCGTACCATCTACCCATTTGATAACAGCAATAATCTCATTATCAAGCTCAGGTTTTTCAGGCACACCACAGATTCGCTCTGCTTCTTCCTTCAACTCTTCAATTGTTTTAAGAGGGAAACCCGCTTTTTTAGCTTTTTCTATCAAGTCTTTTCGCAGTGGGTTAACCGCTACACCACGTTCCGTCACAATCACATCAATCAATTCACCCGGGCCACATAAAGTGGTTACTTCATCCACAATAATGGGAATACGGTCGCGGAATAATGGAATAGGAAGAATCACGGTTTTACCAAACAAACAATTTTGCCAACCACCAATTCCGTGTAATAAATAACCATCGGAATGGGTTACCACATTGGCATTAAAGTTTACATCAACCTCTGTTGCTCCCAAAACAACCACATCAATCATGGATGCAAAATTTCCTTTTCCATGATAATTATAGCTTGTAAATGGACTCGTATCCACATGATTAGCATTTTCACGCATCGAACGCACGCCTTCCAAATCAAATGTTTGTCCATCTAAGATATAATCGACAATTCCATCTTCAAGCATTTTCACGGGATACTTATTACTACCCGCTCTGATAAAGCGTGCCTTCCAATTATTTCTACGAAGTATTTCCTCAAAATAAATTCCTATGGAAAGCGAAGTTCCTCCTGCCCCAGCCTGATAACTAAAACCATCGTGGATAATTTCCGTTGCTTCGCAAAATTGAGCTGTTAATTCTGCAATTAATAGTCGATCGGGACTTTTTGTAATATTTGTTGTTCCTGAAACGATTTTATCCGCATCACCCACTTGATCCACTTTCACAGTATAATCCACATAGTTTCCATGAATTTGCCAAGGAATACAAGGGAATGGCACTAAATTATCCGTCACAACAATTACTTTATCAGCAAATTGGGAATCGGCCAAGGCAAAGCCTAATAAACCACTTGCTGCCGGGCCATTCACACCATTGGCATTACCAAAGGCATCGGCTGTTGGTGCAGCGATAACTGCAATATCAATATGCACCTCACCATCTTGTACTGCTTGATAGCGTCCTCCATGCGAACGAAGAACACCGATGCCTTTCATTTTCCCTTCCGATGCAAAACGTCCTAATGCACCATTCATACTTCCTTCAATTCGATTGATGGTACCATCTTCCAAATATTTTGTTAAATGTTCATGAC
>QNXT01000024.1 GCA_003973505.1 Bacteroidota bacterium | reverse complement strand
AAATACCATTTCTATAAATTCATTGCTTGAACAACTACCTCGGCGATATCCAAGTTTTTCACTTCTTCCTCTTTATTTTTATACTTCACACCATCGGTCATCATGGTCATACAGAAAGGACAAGCGGTAATAATAATTTCAGAATTCGTTGCCAAAGCCTCCTCTGAACGTTCAACAAAAATCTCTTTATCACCTTTTTCCGCTTCCTTAAACATTTGTCCACCTCCGGCACCACAACATAGGGCATTGCTTTTATTTCGTGGCATTTCGTGTAAATTCACACCCATTTTAGCCAATATATCACGTGGCGCATCGTATTCATTATTTCCTCTACCAAGGTAACAGGGGTCGTGGTAGGTTACGGTTTTACCTTTTAGGCTATCACCCAAACTTAGTTTACCTTCATTTAACATTCTGGCAATAAACTGCGTATGATGCATCACATTATAATTTCCTCCCAAATCAGGATATTCGTTTTTCAAAATATTGAAATCGTGAGGGTCGCAGGTGATGATATTTTTTACTTCATAGCCATTCAAAACCTCAATATTCATCATGGCTTGCATTTGATAGGTAAACTCATTACCCGAACGCTTGGCAATATCACCACTATCGGTTTCTTCAGCACCCAATATGGCGTAATCTATTTTAAGATGATTCAATATTTTCACAAAATCGGCAGAAATACGTTTTGCTCGTCTGTCGAAACTACCCGCAGAACCTACCCAGAACAAATATTCCGGTTTTTTGCCTTGGGCAAACACATCCGCCATCAAAGGCACTTCTATTTTCTCACCATTCACTTCCACTTCATCGGCCCAATTACCACGGTCGTCGGCAGGGAACTGCCAAGGCGCACCATTATTATCAATATTGGTATTGGCAGCAGCCAAAGGACTTGGCACAGCCGACTCTTCCATATAAAGGAATCGTCGTAATTCCAGAATAATGGCAGGTTGGTCAATTTCCACCGGACAAGCCTCAGTACAAGCATTACAGCTTGTACAAGCCCAAAGCTCCTCATCGGTAATATAATCGTGTAATAAAGAACCTTTTATTTCAGCCTTATCGCCATTCTTCATAATCTTATTTCCCACTAATTCCAATCGGTCTCGGGTATCCATCATCACTTTTCGAGGTGATAATAATTTGCCCGTAAGATTGGCAGGACAGACGGCAGTACAACGACCACATTCGGTACAAGTATAGGAATTCATCAATAAATTCCAATTCAAATCACGTACATCTTTGGCACCAAAAGTGGCAATCTCCTCCTCCGGATTAGCATCTTCCTGAATTAAACCCATGGCAATTTTCACCTCCTTAGTTACCGAATCCATACTATTAATATAAGTACGAGGCTTAAGTTTTGAGTAAAATACATTTGGGAAAGCCAAGAAAACATGGAAATGTTTGGAATAGGGAATATAATTTAAGAAAGCAAAAACACCTAAAATATGAAACCACCAACCAAAGCGTTCAATAAAAGCCAGTGTTCCGCTTGAGAAACCATCAAATAATGGAATTAAAAAGCTGGAAAAGAAAAAAGCGCCTGTTTGTGTTTCTCCAAAATGCCCAAAATCACGGGCTTGCAATATTTGGTCAGAAGCATTCATCGATAAAAATGCAGACATCAGTAGAATCTCTGAAATCAAAATAATATTGGCATCCAATGTAGGCCATGATTTCATTTCAGGTTTATGAAAACGATTTACTTTTAATATGTTACGACGAATTAGGAAAGTTACACAAGCCACAATTACCATAATGGCAAAAAACTCGACTATGGAGACAATGCCATTATAATAAGGGATACCACTTAAAAAACGATGCGATCCAGTGATTCCATCGATCAAAATTTCAAGCATCTCGATATTGACAATCAAAAATCCCACATAAACCATGATATGTAGAAAACCCGCAATAGGTTTTTTCGTCATTTTGGACTGACCAATGGCCACTAGAAACATTTTCTTCCATCGGGCATCGGTATGATCCTTAATATCCAATTCCTTTCCCAGATTTATATGAAATCGAATACGTTTAATACTACGATAAAATAATACAATGGTAATAATAAGAGCCAGTAAAAAAATAATGCTTGAAATCATTGCTTTGCTTTTTAGTACATATTTAATTTATTCATTGTCTGACATCTACAAATATAGTTTTTTATATAAGAAAAACTAATATCGATTTGTAAATTACACAGGTGTAAATATATAAAAATTTAGTACGCTTGCGTACTTTATTTTAAATTTATTTTAGGAAAATGCGGGGGAAGACTTGGAGAGGGGGAGACGGAGAGAAAAGGAGACTTGGAGACTGAGAGAGGGAGAGAAGGAGACGGGGAGAGTTGGAGACTGAGAGACTTTGAGATTGAGAGAGGGAGACTGTGAGAGGGGGAGACTGAGAGACTTGGTAAAAAATATAAATAATATCATAAAACATCCTAAAAATACACAACGAATACATTAATGATTATACTACTTTTGCAGCATAAAATTTTTAACGATGAAAAAAGCAATTCTTATTATAATGGATGGTTGGGGTCAAGGAAAACACGACCAAGCAGATGCCATCTACCAAGCAAAAACACCTTATATTGATGGTTTATCAGTTGATAAAACTGTAGCCAAAGGTTTACTCAATGCGAGCGGTGAGGCCGTAGGGCTTCCTGCCGGGCAAATGGGAAACTCCGAAGTGGGCCATATGAATATTGGTGCAGGACGAGTGGTTTACCAAGACTTAGTGAAAATAAATAAAGCCGTAGAAGACCATAGCATTCGACAAAACGTCATGCTAAATCAAGCATTCGACTATGCCAAAGCAAATAACAAACAAGTGCATTTACTTGGTCTTGTTTCTAATGGGGGCGTACATTCAAGCATGGAACACCTTTTCGAGCTTTGCGATATGGCAACGGAAAAAGATGTTTCTAAGGTTTTTGTTCATGCCCTAACCGATGGAAGAGATACGGATCCAAAAAGTGGTATGGGTTTTATCAAAGAATTGGATAATCATTTACAAAATACTACCGCAAAAATTGCAAGTATTTGTGGTCGATATTACACTATGGATCGCGATAAACGCTGGGAACGCGTAAAAAAAGGATACGATCTATTGGTGCATGGGAAAGGACATATCTTTAGCAATCCCATTACAGCCATACAAACCTCCTATAACCGAGATCTTACGGATGAATTTGTGGAGCCCTCAGTGATGGTGAATCCTGAGAATGGAAAACCTTTAGCCACCATTCAAAAAGATGATGTGGTAATTTGCTTTAACTTTCGAACCGATCGTTTACGCGAGATTACAACAGTTCTGAGTCAGCAAGATATGCCCGAATATGATATGCAAACCCTCCCCTTGCAATATTATACCATGACACGCTATGATGAGAATTTCAAAAACGTCAATGTAATATTCGACAAAGAGGATTTGCAAGACACTTTCGGAGAGATTGTTTCCAAGCTAGGATTAAAGCAATTACGCATTGCAGAAACCGAGAAATATCCTCATGTAACCTTCTTTTTCTCTGGCGGTCGTGATGAGCCATTTGAAGGAGAAGATCGTATCATGGTGAACTCGCCCAAAGTGGCAACCTACGATTTACAGCCCGAAATGTCGGCAAATGAAGTTACAGAAAAAGTGGTGGAAGCACTAAAAACAGAAAAGTATTCTTTGGTGGTTCTTAATTTTGCCAATAGCGATATGGTGGGACATACCGGAATTTATGAGGCTATAACAAAAGCTATTGAAACCGTGGATCAATGTGTAGGACAAGTCATTGACACAGCCAAAGAGCACGGCTATTCAGTACTGCTTACAGCAGACCATGGCAACTCCGACCATGCAATTAATTCCGATGGATCACCTAATACAGCTCATTCGCTGAATAAGGTTCCTGTATTCGTAATTAAAGATGGAAATTCAGAGGAATTGAAGATGAAGGATGGACGCTTGGCTGATATTGCTCCTACTATGATGGGTATGATGGGTGTTGCGGTGCCAGAGAGTATGACTGGGGTGGATTTGTTGGACTGAGAGGTAGGGAGATTGGGGGACCGAGAGACTTAGCGATAGACTGAGAGACTAAGTGATATGGGACTGAGAGACTGAGAGGTGGGGAGACTGGGAGACTTAGAGAAAGAGAGACTAAGAGACTGAGACAGGAGGAGACAGCGATGCTGAGTAAGGGTGAGGTATTATGATTGCTAATAGACCCACTTTTCAGGATGGAGTGCCATATTCACTAATTTTCCAATTATGTGATTACATTTT